>DATLEZ010000082.1:0-5380 GCA_035525055.1 Acidimicrobiia bacterium
GTATCTGGAGCACTCACGGCTCTTCCGGTTCGGAGCGCGGGGGAGCGAACGTCACTACTACCTGGGCTCGGCTGACCTGATGCCTCGCAACCTTGACCGGCGGGTCGAGGCGCTGGCACCGATCCTCGACCCCGACCTCCAGTTCCGCGTCGACGAGATCCTCGATGTGCTGCTCGCCGACGATGTCCTCGCATGGGAACTCGACGCGGAAGGCAGTTGGCACCGCCTGGCCCCCACAGCGGGGATCGACTCCCACGTCACCCTCCAGGATCTGGCCATCACACGATCCAAAGTGACCGGCACCTGAGCGAATGGCGGGCGACTTCTCTCCCACCGGAGCGCAGCGAAGGGGGGAGTACCGGCGACGCAGGAGCCGGGGAGGGGGCAGGTTCCCTCCGACGGTGCTCGGGTCGCGACCGCTCTCAACTTGATGCTCGCGATCCCCCTTACCTCTCCGCCCTCGGAGGGCGGGCAGGGACTTTTCCCCCATTCGACTTCGTCTCTGGGGGAACATTGATAAGTTCACCTTCCGTTCACTTTGGCTTCCCGGCGCGGTTAATCGGGGTTCGTACCTTGCTTCTCAGCCTGAGTTCATCTCAGGTTCACGAATCGATAAGGAGCATTAGAAGTATGAAACTGCGATCCCGCGGTTTAATGGCGCTGATTGCCATTCTTTCTCTTGTTGTGGCTGCCTGTGGCGGCGACAGCGGGGACACAACAACGACCGGAGCAACCGGGTCGGACACCACGACTACCGAGGGCGTGGGCGGCGAGACCGGTGATTTCGGTCTGCCGATCATCGACCCGCTGAGTGTGGACGCCAGCGTCGACATCGGTATCGCCGGTTCCTCGACCGTGTTCCCTCTTTCCACCGAGGTTTTGACGCAATGGATCGACGAGGGCGGTCCCCAGTACACCATCGACTCGATCGGTTCGGGTGGCGGTCTGGAGCGCTTCTGCATTGAGGGAGCTTCTGACATCGCCAACGCATCCCGCCAGATTGATGATGAGGAATTCGCCGCCTGCACCGACACATGGGGGACGGAACCAATCGAAGTGCGGGTAGGTTCGGACGCCCTGTCAGTCGTTATCAGCAACGGGAACTACTTCGCTAGTGAGTTGACTCTCGAAGAGATCGCGACCGCCTTCTCTCTGACCAGCGCGAGTGCGACATGGGCGGACGTGAACCCTGACTTCCCGGCTCATCCAATCCAGATGTTCAGCCCGGGGGCCGACTCAGGAACGTTCGACTACTTCAACGAAGTCGTCTTCGAGGAGGCCGACCCCCCACCGATCCTCTCCTCGATCGCCGAGATCGTTGGTGAGGACGACAACCTTACGGTTGTGGGAGTCGCAGAAGACGGGTGCACCGAGGGCGACCTGACATCCACCTGCGCCGTTGGATACTTCGGATACGCCTATTTCCAGGAGAACGCCGATCGCCTCCAGGTGGTGACTGTCGATGGAGTCGAGCCGAGTGCCGAGACGGTTGATGCCAACACGTATCCGATAGCTCGCCCGCTCTACATGTACACCTCTGACGCGGTCATCCAGGAGAAGCCCCAGGTGGCTGACTTCATGGCCTACTACCTGCAGAACGTCAACTCGCTCATCGGTCGGGTGGGTTACTTCCCGGCGCCCCAAGAGGCGCTACAAGAGGCAGCTGACAACATCGCGGCGGCTGCTGGCTGGTAATAATCTCATTGCTGACCACTGCTGTGAGAGGTGCCCGGCCGGATTTCCGGGCGGGCACCTCCCCGGGTGAATTGGATAGGGACAGACGGAGACCATGACGACTGAGAATCAGGTCGACCGCGATCAAGTAGCGATGAGACTGACGAAACGGCGTCGGCCTGGAGAAATGGCCATCCGCGCGTTTCTCTATCTCTGTGGTGCGCTGACCATCGCCACCACCATTGGAATTCTCTATGAGTTGGGGACCGAATCGTTTCTCTTCTTTCAAGAGGACGAGGTCGGCCTCGTCGAATTCCTTACCGATACTTTCTGGCAACCCCAGGTCGGTAGGTTCGGAATTGCCCCCCTCATCCTGGGAACCATGTACATCAGCGCAATCGCCATGGTGGTGGCGGTGCCACTTGGCCTACTCGCTGCCATCTATCTGGCGGAGTACTCAAGCGAACGTGTCCGCGGTTTCTTCAAGCCTGTACTCGAGATCCTGGTCGGGGTGCCGACCGTGGTATTCGGATTCTTCGCCCTCACGTTCATGACTCCCCTGCTGCGGGCAATTTTCGGCACCAGCGTCGTTGGGTTCTTCAACGTTGCCTCTGCCGGAATCGTCGTCGGGCTGTTGATCATCCCGTTGATCAGTTCTCTCGCCGAAGACGCTTTGCGGGCAGTGCCCGACTCGCTGCGCCAGGCGGCGTATGCGCTGGGTGCTTCCAAGTTCGAGGTCTCGACCCGAATTGTGGTCCCGGCTGCCCTTTCCGGTATCGCAGCCGGATTTGTGGTCGCTATGTCTCGCGCGGTTGGCGAGACCATGGTGGTGACCCTCGCCGCGGGGGCGTCGCCGCGCAACTTCGAGCCCGGGGTCGACCCGCTTTTCGGATACATTCTCAACCCCTTCGAGGGAGCCCAGGCCATGACCGGCTACGTTGCCATCACCGCAAACGGCGACCTCAGCTACAACACCATCGACTACAACTCGATATTCGCTATCGGATTGACCCTGTTCATCATCACCTTCGCCCTGAACTCGTTGAGCCGGCGTTTCGTCAAGCGGTTCCGCCAGGAGTACGAATGAGCATCTCCGCACCCGAACGCAAGGTCCGGGAGTACTTTCCCACCGAGGATGAGTATCAGGGGCTACTCGACCGCAGAAGCCGTCGCGCGCGTTTATTCCAGATGGCGTGTCTGCTTGCATTGATGATCGCCGTCGTTGCCCTCGCCACCCTTCTCTACACAATCGTCAATGACTCATTCGGTCTGGTTGCTGTCGTCAACGAACGTGACCCGGAGGCCATCGTCGCCGATCTCGGCCACGACCCAGCGTCGGTCGATCTCGTCGATTTGGAGTTCGACGAGCTCGTCGGGCTACTGGAGGGCACCGTGGGAAGCGGGGTGGGACGCAGGCTCGAACGCGAGCAGCGCTTCTATGAAGATCGCCTCGTGTTCGAATCCGACGAGGTTTGGGACGAGATATGTTCGTCGGATGCCCCTCCGGAGGGATGCACCGCAGGGCCGCGCGACCACGCCAATGTGTACTCCCTGGTAGTGGAGCGGGTTGTAGTCCAGGATGTGATCGCGGCGTACGACCTGGTCCCTTCGCTTTTCAACCCGGAAGGCTTCGATGAAGAGATCGCAGCTGGCTTTGAGGCAGGCAGGTTCGGCGAATACACGCCTGATCAGTCGAGTGTTGAATGGCGGGCGTGGTTCAATCTCAACTTCTTGCGATCACCACAGAGTGCGACGCCGGAGGTGGCGGGGATCCGCACTGCCATCCTCGGCTCGGCGTGGCTGGTTCTATTCACCCTGTTGTCTGCCGTCCCCGCTGGGGTTGGCGCTGCCATCTACCTGGTCGAGTATGCGAAACCGACGAGGCTCAACACCTTCATTCAGACCAACATCAATAACCTGGCCGGCGTCCCCTCCATCATCTACGGAATGCTCGGTCTTGCCGTGCTGGTGAGGATCTTCGAGCCGTTCACGTCCGGAGCGATATTTACCACCGGGGTGCCTCCTGCGGAGAACGGGAGGACGGTGCTGTCGGCCGGGCTCACCCTCGGCCTGCTCGCCTTGCCTGTGGTGATCATCAGTGCTCAGGAGGCGTTGCGGGCGGTGCCCGATTCTCTCCGGCATGCTGGATTGGCATTAGGTGCCACCCGCTGGCAGACCGTCCGCAGCCAGATCTTGCCGGTAGCACTTCCGGGGATCCTCACCGGGACGATACTGGCGATGGCAAGGGCGATCGGGGAGACCGCTCCGCTGATCCTGGTCGGGGCAGCCAGCTTCATAACCTCCGACCCGACCGGCCCGTTCTCGAAGTTCACCGCGTTGCCGATCCAGATCTTTCAGTGGACCTCGTTCCCGCAGATCGAGTTCCAGAAGTTGGCAGCAGCCGCGAGTATCGCGCTGCTGCTGCTTCTGCTTACCTTGAACGCTGCTGCCGTGATCCTTCGCAACAAATACTCCAGGAGAGCCTGATGACAAATGAGACATCTATCGAGGAACCAATGACCCGCGATACAGAGAGAGCAAAGGTTTCCCTCCCGGAGCACGCCGAGCGTCCCCACGCAGACGCTGACACAGGCGGAGTGATCGAGACCAAAGAGATGAGTGTGTACTACGGCGACTTCATGGCGGTCGCCGACGTTTCCCTCAATTTCGTTCCGAATCACATAACCGCGCTCATCGGCCCATCCGGGTGTGGTAAGTCGACCGTGCTGCGCTCACTCAACCGGATGAATGACCTGATCGCAACTGCCAGGACCGAGGGCCAGGTCCTGTATCACGGCCAGAACATATATGAGGATCACATCGACCCGGTCGAGGTGCGCCGCACTATCGGCATGGTGTTTCAGAAGCCGAATCCGTTCCCCAAGTCGATATTCGATAACATCGCATGGGGTGCAAAGATCAATGACTTCAAGGGGTCGAAGTCAGATCTCGATGACCTGGTCCAGGAGGCTCTGGAAAGTGCGGCGCTCTGGGATGAGGTCAAGGACAAACTCGCCGAGTCCGGATACTCGTTGTCAGGAGGCCAACAGCAGCGTTTGTGCATTGCCCGGGCCATCGCCACCAAACCCGATGTGATTCTCATGGACGAGCCCTGCTCCTCGCTGGACCCGATCGCAACGCTGCGCATCGAAGAGCTGATGCTCGAGTTGAAGGAGAACTACTCGATTATCATTGTGACTCACAACATGCAGCAGGCGGCGCGTGTGTCCGACAAAACAGCCTTTTTCAACGTCAAGTTGAATGAGAAGGGGATGCGCACTGGTCGCCTCGTCGAGTTCTCGCCGACCGACCAGCTGTTCACTTCGCCGACGCAGAAGGACACCGAGGATTACATAACGGGACGGTTCGGATGAGCGACCACAACGCCCAATTCCACGACGAGCTGGACAGTCTCGAGCAACGCCTCCTCGCCATCGTCGAAACCGCGGAGGGGATGGTAGGACGCGCCGTCGAAAGCGTTGTGACCGGCAACGTCGCCATGGCGGATGAAGTCATCGAAGCAGACAACGCGATCGACGACGAGAACTTCCAGATCCATCAGCACTGGACGACGCTGATGGCACGGTATCAGCCGATGGGGCCTGACCTGCGGCGGATGGCGGTCCTCCTCCACCTCAACATCACTTTCGAGCGGATGGGTGATCAATGTGTCAATATCGCCAAGATCACCAAACTCAACGCCGGA
>DATLEZ010000083.1:0-29700 GCA_035525055.1 Acidimicrobiia bacterium
CGGGAGAGGCCGGTGTCGCCAAGTTCCCCCACGCCATGGCCCTGCATGGAATCCAGTTGTTCATCGGAGCTTCGGTCGTCGCCCGCTTGGGTCGTCTCGATGAGCGACGCCGGCTCAATGCCGTCCGGATGACGGTCGCCGGATATCTGGGGATCGTTGCCTGGTCGATAGTCCACACCAACGCCGGGCGGGCACCGTTCGACTTGAGCGGTCTGGAAAGCGCCCTCCTCCTGATCGGGGCTGCGCTGCTGGCAGGCGCCGCGGCCCTAATCGCAACCGGATTCCGTTCGTCAAGTGCGGCTGACACCACCGCCGGAGCCGTCGTTACATTGACTTCGTGAACGGCACCCCGGCTTCGCCCACTCGAGGCCCCACATGGAGCCAGCACCTTCCCGAGTTGGTGCTGGCCGGCGTGCCGACAATCCTGATCCTCCTCGAGATCTGGGTGTTCGACCCCGGCGACGAGGCGGTATCCAGGACGTTCGCCGGCCTGGCTGCGGGGGGATCGCTCTATTGGATCCGGCGGTATCCCTTCACGGCGTACCTCACGAACGGATTCGCCCTCTACGCCCTGATCGCCTTGGGAAGTCCAAGCGATTTCTATCAATGGACCAACCTGGTGGCACTCTTTGCCGTCGCCGCCCGGGTCGACACCCGAAAGGCCCTCCTCGCCCTGGTGCTCGGGTGGTTCGGGGTCGCCTTCTACTTTCTTCGCTTCCCCCAGGAGGGAGGTTTCATCCTGGGAGGAGCCGTTCTTGCCATCTGGACCGCCGGATGGTTCGCCGGTCGCGCCCAGTTCGCACGGGTGCGTGAAACAGAGTTGATTAGGGAACGCGACCTGTCCAGGGCCGAACTGGCCGCCCAGCAGGCCCGGGCCGACCTGGATGCCGAACGGAGTGGCATCGCTCGCGACCTCCACGACATAATCGGACACGCCGTCAACGTGATGGTGGTTCACGCCGGAGCCGGCCAGGTCAACGCCACGCCTGGCAGCGAGAGTCGGGCGGTGTTCGACACGATCGCCGCCACCGGCCGGGCGGCCCTGTCGGATCTTGACCGGATGCTCGACCTGCTGCAGGGCGTTCCCGAGAGGAGCCCGCTGCCCGGTCTGCTCGAACTCGACGAGCTCTGCCAGACGGTTCAAGGCCCAGGACTGACGGTGGAACTCGCGCTGGAAGGAGACCCCAAGCGGGTTCCTTCCAGTCTGGGCGTTGCCACTTATCGCATAGTCCAGGAGGCGCTCACCAACGTGATCAAACATGCCCGCGCCTCCCGTGCCTTCGTGCGGGTACGGATTGCCGACGATCTCACGATCATCGTTGCCGACGACGGCATTGGCGGGCAGGCCAAGCCCGGACGTGGTCTAAGCGGGATTGGGGAGAGAGCGGCCCTGCATGGGGGCACGGTGGTGCACGGCCCCGGCGAACCGCGCGGGTTCGAGTTACGGTGCCGGCTCCCCCTTGTCGAGGTCGCATGATCAGGGTCGTCCTGGTCGACGATGATGTCCTGATTCTCGAAGGGCTCCGGATGATCATCGATCATGCCGGCGATCTCGAAGTTGTTGCCACCGCGGGAAATGGCGAGGAGGCCTTGCTGGTTGCAGCCGAGCATCGGCCCGACGTGATTCTGATGGACGTGCGGATGCCGGTGCTCGATGGCATCGAAGCCACCCGGTTGATCACGCACGCCGAGGGTGCTCCCCTGGTGATCATCCTCACGACGTTTGAGCTCGACGAGTACGTGTTCGAAGCCCTGCGGGCGGGCGCCAGCGGGTTCCTATTGAAGAGAACTGAGCCCGAACAACTGGTCGCTGCGATCCGGGTCGTGGCCGGAGGCGAAGCGTTGCTCTCTCCCTCTGTGACCCGAAGGTTGATCGAAGAGTTCACTCGGAGACCTCAGACCGGCTCCGGCGACCGGTTGGCGATGTTGACCGATCGGGAGCGGGAGGTGCTCGTGCTGATTGCCCGTGGTCTGTCCAATCAGGAACTGGCCGAGCAGTTGTTCATCGCCGACAACACCGTCAAGACCCACGTCAAGCGCATCTTCACGAAGCTCGGGGCCCGCGACCGCGCACAGGCGATCGTCATTGCCTACGAGAGCGGCGTCATGTCGTGAAGAGACCCGAAACGATTCGGATGGACCCCCTGCGCCATGCCAATCCCCCGCTGCTCGAGCGGAAACGCCTCGTCGGGCTTTCCGCCCGGGCACGCAGTGTCGTGTCACCGTCCCGTCAGCAGGACCCGGATTTGGAAAGAGCACTCTCATCGACCGCATCGTTGCCTGAAGCGACGAGCGGTCCCTCCCGCAATGGCCGGCTGGTGGGTGACGTCGCCACCCCTTCGGTCTCCCTTGCCAACACCCACCGCCGGGCGGAGCGGATCGCAACGCTCCTCCATCTACGGCCCTAGCCACCAGCCTTCCTGTCACGAGGTCAACATACGAACAGTGATTAAGAAAGCCTGAAGGCGCGCCTTAAGAGAGGCCTTGGACCTGTCAGGTAAGTTCTAGTCCGTGGAAACGAAGACCAAATCGTGCGAAAGCCCAAATCGTGTGAAAGCCTGGGGGGACGCGCCGGGGTGTTGCATCGGTTTTTGCGCTGGTCATCTTCCTCAGCAGAATGCGGGCGCCACAGCTAACCCCGCGAGTTCACGGGCATCGTCCGTGGCCTCCCGGGGGCGCCCGTATTTGCTAGACCTTCCGAAGCTCGACGAATTCGGTCACGTTGGCCGCCCGCAGGATCACCCGGACCGGCAGCGGCATTATTGACATGCCCGCCGATGTGGCAACGAGAGTCGGACCGACCAAATCGATTTCCTTGTTTCGATTTTTGATGGTGCAACCTCCGGCCGCAAAGACGTTTTTCAGCCAGTCAGCGTTGCTGCCATAGGTAAGAGCAATCACGAATCGGTCCTCGACCTTGAAGATGTTTATCGGGGTCGAGTAGGTCTTTCCCGTCTTGCGGCCGCGATGGCGGATGATCGCAAATCCCGGTGCCCATCCCGCTACCAATCGACCGAGCGGATTGGTCACGAAACGGTTGAAACTGGCCACCGACTTTGGAATCGGCATCGTCAGAAACCTGCGTCGCGAGCCATTTCGAGCGCCCGTCGCCCTCCATCCTCCACCGACCAATCCACGTCGGTAACGACGTCGGTGAAACCGGCCCCGAGGTCGAACGCGCCGGGACCGGCAATGGGAATGGTGGCTCCGATTCTCACTGCACTCCTTCCCCTGACCTAGAGGGCGTCGCGGCGCCGGAGGGCCCAGGTCAAGGCACTCACTCCGACCACGACCGTGCCGACCAGTTTCAGCACTCCCCCGCCCACGCCGGGCGCAACCGGACCGAGCGAGTCGAGGGCATCCCTGGGCAGGTCGGTGAGATCGGCATATACCGACATCGCGGTACGCCACACCGACGAGGCCGAGAGACCCGTGGCGAATGTCGTGATGATCCCCTCCCACACGAACACATACGCCAGGCCAACCAGGATGGCGCGCGTGAACAGATATCCGATAGGAACGAACACGGCCGTATAGCCAACCGCGGCAGCGGCATACAGACCCAGAGCCGGTATCGCCAAAGTCCACGATCCAGTCGTCATGCCCATCGCCAGGAACCCGACCAACCATCCCACCACTCCGACCGCAAATGAAACGATTGCGGCCGCGGCCCAGGCCGAGGTTGCCCAGCGCCAGCGGGCGATGGGCTTCATGAATATGAAAGGCAAGGTCCCGGCGTCCCGCTCGTCGCGCAGGGTCGCCGCCCCGATCACAAGGAAGGCGATGGAGATCGTCGCCCCGGCCACCGTGGCAGTGACGATGTGGAATATCTCGGCGATGTCTTGGTCGGTCTCGTCGATGCTCGATATCCAGGCGATGAAGCCGGTGACCGAAGACAATGCTGCCATTCCCCAGAAACGTTTGCCACGGGCAAGCTGACGCACAAAGTGACGGACGAGTCGGAGGTCGATCACTTCCCCTCCACCAAATAGCGAAAGACGCTCTCGAGAGACTCGTCGGCCGGAAGTATCTGACGAACCCTGATGCCGGCATCGCGGGCCGCACCGGGGAGTGCCATAGCCAGTGCACCGGCGTCGGAGGTTGACACTTCGACGGTCTGGCCGTCGATGCGGAGCCCGGCGACCTTCTCGTTGCGGAGAAGGAGAGAGCCGAGGTCCCGAGGGTGATCGCTGACGATCCTCACCAGCCGCGGCTTGTCGGTCATGAGAGCTCGCAGAGACGCCACGGTTCCCTCGGCGGCGAGACGGCCGTCGACCATCGCGATCACCCGGTCGGCCATTCGCTCCACCTCGGCGAGGACGTGAGATGACACGATCACCGTGCGGCCCTGGTCTCCCAACCGTCGGAACAGATCGATGAGGTGAGCCCGCTGCACCGGGTCGGCTCCGTTCAGCGGCTCATCGAGGAAGAGGACATCTGGTCCCCCCACGAGTGCCGCAGCTACCTTGGCTCGCTGGCGCATGCCTTTGGAATAGCCTTCGAGTTTTCGATGGCTGACATCGGTCAGGTCAACCTCTTGCAGCGCCGCGTCGACCGCTTCTGCTCGATCCTTCACGCGGGCGAGACCAGCATTGAGGTCGACAAACTGACGAGCCGTGAGGTTGGCGTAGACCGCCTCATCTTCTGGCACCATCGCCACCCGGCTGTAGATGCTCTTGTCCGCCCGGGGGTCTACTCCGTGGATATGGACTGCTCCCTGGGAAGGGCGCTGCAGTCCGGTGAACAGCCGCAGGAGCGTTGTCTTCCCGGCTCCATTGGGGCCGAGGAGGCCAGTGATGCCCGTTTCGAACTCAACGTCGACCTCGGACACCGCCACCTTCTGGCCGAACCACTTGGAGAGGCCGCGAGCCTCGACGGTGGCGGTCATGCCTGCCTCCGATATCGCCGATAGGCGAACCAGGAACCGATCAGGGCAACCAGGGCGATGGCAACCGCCGATACCCAGGGCTCGAATCCCTCTTCCTCGGGCCGATACAGCCCTAGGGAGACGTCGAACACCCAGTCCCGAACGTACCGGGCGTGGTCGTCGAGGGCTAGCAATGCGACGAAGCGGGATCCCGGGAAGTCGGCGTCGGCGATGACACCGGCGATCCCGTTGCCTGCGGTGAGGATCGCCAGGTAGGCGGCAGCGGCAAAACCGGTCCGATCGATGAGGCTCGAGAGGATGGCCAGGAGTCCGCCGTGAACAGCGAGAAAGCCGAGCGCCACGACCGGAACCTTCCAGAGGACATCAAGGTTGGCGCCTAGATAAGAGAGGAATCCATCGTCGCTCAATCCGGCCAGGCCGAGATGCAACAGGATCTGGGGAACGACATAGATCGCCCCGGCCACAGTCAGATAGGCGTAGACCTTGCCGGCCAGGTAGTCGCTGACCCGCATGGGGCGGGAGAAGTAAACGGACAACACTCCCTGGGTTCGGTCGGGGATGAGGAGCTCCGGACCGGTGACAGCGATGAAGAGCAACGCGACCCGCGAATAGAGATCGAAGAGGTTGGGATAGCTGGGAAGGCCTTCCTCTATACCCGCCGCGATCGAGCCCGCCACGAAATGGAGTCCCATGATGACCGCGGCCATCACCACTCCGATGACGAGAAGGCTCCACGGCAAGATCTTCCGGCGCGCCTTGCGGCGAAGCCCCAGGATCCGCCGGATTCCGTCTCGGGCGATGGCCCGACGGATGGCTCCGCGTCCGCGTCGCTCGCCTTCGTAAGACCGGTATCCGCGGTCGTAGATGACTGCGTCGCTCACCGGAGGAGGCCCGCCGACTTCGCGCCCGGTCATGATTCGTTCTTTCGAGCGATGACCAGAAACTCGTCCTCGAGGGTATGCGAGATCGGGGCCATCCGGAAGATCCCGATGCCGAGCTCGGCGGCAGCATCGCGCACCCGGTCGTAGTCCTCGTCGGCTGTGATCGTGAAGCTCAGGCGGTGCTCGGTTAGGACCTCGGCCTCGACCCCGGCCGCAGTGAGGCTGTTAGCCAGAGTCGCAGCGTCGCCGAGGACGTCGACCACCACGACCGCGGTCGCGGCAGCGCTCGACACCGGACCCGAGCGGATCAGGTGTCCGCCATCGATCATCACCACCGCGTCGCAGGTCTGTTCGATGTCGCCCAGCAGGTGTGAGGAGAAGATGACATTGATGCCGAAGCTGCCAAGCCGTCGAATGATCTCCAGCATCTGTTGGCGGCCGGCCGGATCCAGCCCGGACGCCGGCTCGTCGAGGAGGACCAGTTCAGGCCCATGGACGATGGCCTGGGCCAGCTTGACCCGTTGCGCCATGCCGGTGGAGAAGTCGCCGAGAAAACGAAACCTCTCCTCTTCCAGCCCCACCAAGAACAAGGTCTCAGAAGCCCGGCGGCGGGCATCGGCGGTAGGAAGCCCGGCCATCTCGGCGGTATAGGCAACGAAGTCCGCCGCCGTCTGGTCCTTGGGCAGGCAGTTGTTCTCGGGCATGTAGCCCACCCGGGCCCGCACCGCCAGGGGGTCGGCGATGGCGTCATCGCCGAGCACCGTCACCTTGCCGCTGGTCGGGTGGACCAGTCCCAGAAGGATCCGGAGAAAGGTCGTCTTGCCGGCCCCGTTCGCCCCCACCAGTCCGGTGACCCCCGCCTCGATTGCGAGGTTGAACTCACGAAGCGCCACAACTTCGGAGTTGTAGGCGTGCGTGAGCGATTCGGTGATGACAATGGGAGCCACTGAGGGAAATCCTGTCAGACGGAGGGTGGTTCTGGAATCAGGGACGTCCCTATCCGAGCCCTGAGAGTATCAGTACCGGACTGAGGCCCTACCAAACGGTATTGGGTCAGGCTGGGCTTTGGTCTAAGGCTGTCGGAAGCAACCAAGATCAGCAAAGGAAGGGATTCGCCCGTCATCGGTCCCCCTCGTAATTTGGCGGGTGGCTCCCGGATCGGACGAAACCTGGCGCCACGCTCCCGGTTTCCGGGGACTGTCGCGCCAGGTTTCGTCCGATCAGGAACCGAGGCGGGTCCGGGTGAACTCGACCACCGCCTCGAGTTCTGCGGGCGTCAAGCGGGAGCCGAAAGCCGGCATTCCATTCCTCCCCTCGGCAACGACTGCAGCCTGATCGGCCGGGTCGGGGAACCGCTCCGCTACCCCGGCGAGTTGCGGTCCGGAAAGGCCCTGACCCTGGGCGCCATGACAACCCGAGCAGCGGGCAGCGAAGATGCGAGCGCCGTCATCCTGGACCGGGTCTCCGCTGACCGGAGGCTGGGCCGTGAACAGGAGGAACACCGTCCAGGCAGTGGCGAAGAGGGCAAGCACCTGGAGCCCGTTCACCAACTTCTTGAGGGTCATCTCTCAAAACCCCGGGAAGCCGATATTGCTGAAGAACCAAAGCGAACTGGTCAACCACAACCCCACGAGCGACGTGAAAACCGTTCCACCGATTGCAGGCAGCATCCATCCGGGGAGCCGCCGCGAACGAACCGCCACGACCTTGACGACGAAGGCCCCATAGAAGAAGCACCCGAGCAATGAATGAATGAACCGCCGCGGCTGTGACATGTCCGGTTCGAATCCGATCGCCCACAGGCAGTGATACGCCACCGGAAGTGTTGCGAGAAAGGCCAGAGTCCCCGACAACCGATGAACCTGGCCGAACCAGGCCGGAATGGTCCGGGGCCATGGGATCCGACCCCAGATACGGAGAGCCGTGATCAGTTGAATCAGAGCAAAGAACAAGACCAGGCTCGCCATCCACGCTTTGAACGCCAGGGTGGAACCGAAGAACCCGGAGATCGTCTGCTGACCGGCGGGATCGTGGACTCTCCCGTAGGCCCCAAGCAGGATCGAGAGGCCGGCGCCCGCCACGGCGGCGGTTAGCAGACGGCTTTGCCAACGGGAATGTTCCGGGACCGAAGACTCTGCACCCATGACGGACCGCAAGGCTATCGAGCGCGATTTCGCCGGGTAGGTTGATCACCGGAGTTTGTTGCAAAGCAGTTCTACGGACCCGAAAACGGTCGAAAGGCGTCAAAGCGCCATGAAGAGATTTCTGACGGTGGTTCTAGCTTTCAGCCTGATCACAATTTCCTGCGCCGACTCGCCCGATGAGGGGGTTGACTCGGGGGACCCGGTGTCACCCACCACGGGACCCCTGGAGGTCCCGGTCGACGCCAGCCCGTTCTTCGTGGATTCGACCGACATTCTCCTCATGGAGAGCTTTCCAGTTCAAGTTGCTCTTAGGGTCAACGGGAACCTCCCCTCACCCTGCCACCAACCCGTTTGGGAGGTAGAAGACGACGGGACGGCGATTCATGTCACGCTGGCAACTGTCGCCGACGCCGACCGCGCCTGTACCCAGGTCCTGGTGCCAACCGAGCTATCGGTTCCGCTCGGGAGCTTCGAGTCGGGAGGCCGGACCGTCATTCTCAATGGCGAAGAGGTCGGCGACTTCGAAATCTGACAATCAATTGATGCGGTAGGGCAATTGATGCGGTAGGGCAATTGATGCGGTAGGACAATTGATGCGGTAGGACAATTGATGCGGTAGGGCAATTGATGCGGGAGCGCCTCAAGGACAATGACGGGTTTGCCGATTTGAAACTCAAGTCGTACGTCCTATGGATGACGGAGATCCTCGGTCGTACGTTGCGCTGCGGTCGACGGGGGTTAGATGTCGGTCAGGTCGTCCATAGTTGGTGCGGTTTTCCTCGCCACTTTGTTGACGGCGACTCCTGTCCTGGCCGATGACGGTTCGGTCGCACCTCTTACCGGCCGCGACGTCCTCCTGTCCGGCCTTTACTCCGACCAATGGCACGCCGGAGCAGACCTCCAAGCGCTGGGGGCGGCCAGCGGCAAGGGAGTGTCCCTGGCGGGCACTTTCCACCACCTCTGGGAGTCCGAGAACGGATCGGAGGGAAACACCGATTGGCTGCTCGAACAGGTCTGGTCCGCCCAGGCGACCCCGGTGGCCAATGTCGAAGTGATGATGCCCGCCGCCGAGATCGCCGCCGGTGTTCATGACATGGCGATCATCCAGTGGGCAATGCGGGTCAAAGCGTGGCTCGAACGGGGAGAAGGGCGTTCCCTCCTTATCGCCCCGCTCCAGGAGATGAATGGCGATTGGGTTCCCTATGGAATGGATCCCGAAGGCTTCAAAGCTTCCTACCGGCGCTTCATCGAGATATTCGAGTCAGTCCGGATCGACGACACCAGGGTTCGCTGGGTCTTCGCACCGAACGCATGGTCGGTATGGCCCTATCGCACGAGCGACTACTACCCGGGCGACGATGTGGTCGATTTCGTCGGCATCTCCGCTTACAACTTCGGTAGCACCGCCGGACGCTGGACCAGCGTGCTGGATTCGGGGCTTGGCGCCTTGAACGAGATTCGGAGCTTCGCCCCCAACAAGCCCTATCTCATCACCCAGGTAGGAAGTTCCAGCTCGGGAGGAGATCGCGATGCCTGGTTGCGGGACCTCTTTCAAGTTGCAGCAGCCGATCCCAACGTTGTCGGCCTCATCTATTTCAACTTCTTGAAGGAGACCGACTGGAAGCTCTGGGACGGGGCCAACCTCGCGGCCGGATGGCACGACGGGATGCAGATTCCCGCCGCTGTCCACGTCTGGCCGCTTGCCGAGTGGTTCCAGCCCGGGCCGATTCCGTTCACCCCATACCAGGGTCGGTTTGCCGACGATGAAGGTCTCGACGGCCAGAGCGACATCGAGTGGCTCGCCGATCGAGGTGTGATCCAGGGTTGTGCGACGAATCAGTACTGCCCGGACCACTGGGTGACCCGCGAACAACTGGCCACTTTCCTGGCAAGAGGGCTGGGACTGCCGGCGCCTTCGGTCGACCACTTCGCCGATGACAACGGGTCTCCGCACGAAGCCGACATCAACGCTTTGGCCGAAGCAGGGATAACCGCCGGATGTGCTACCGGCCTGTTCTGCCCGGCAGAACTTCTGTCGCGCCAACAACTCGCCGGGCTGCTTGCCCAGGCCCTCGATCTGCCACCGGCCGACCCGGTCTCCTTTGCCGACGTCGGGGAATCACCCAACGCCGCCGACATCAGTTCCATAGTGGCGGCCGGAATCAGCATGGGGTGCGCGGTCGACCAGTTCTGCCCGTGGGCGGCGGTCAACCGGGAGCAGATGGCGTCACTCTTGCGACGGTCCCTGGAACGGGTGCTAGCCGAAGCAAGACAACCTCCGTCGTGGGGGGCGGGCAGACCCTCTCCCTTCTAGCGGCGACTTGCGGTTCTAGGCGTTGGCCGGTTCGGGGTCGGGAACCTGGCGGTTGATAGGATCAGAGTCGCTAGGGAGCGGCTTCTGGAGTCGAACAAGACCGCGTCGAAAGGTTTCTTGATCCCTTTCGAGGGTGCGTTCAGGCAGAAGAAAGTCGAGGAGCGCGGTGAACATTTAGTGATGTATCGGCCCGAACGGGCAAAGGACCCAGACGGGGATCCTTTACACCCCCAAGGACTAGTCAGGCTGGCGGCCCGCCCTTGGAAGACCAGCCACGACGCTTAGTCGTCTTCGGGAACCTCGATGTCGAGCAACTCGAATATGCGCCGACGTTCCTCGACGAAGTCGGCCTGGCTGATGGCGTTGGCGGCATGGCGCTCGCTGAGCTGACGGAACTGCTCCATCAGGACTGCCGCCTCGGCCTCAGAGCTGGTAGGAGAGCCGTCCGCCAGTTCTTCCCGACGCAGCTTCTTCGCTTCCTGCTTTTCGAGCCGGGCGCGCTCACGAGCACGCTTGCCCATTGCCTCGCGTCCTCGTTGTGCCATAAGACCAACCGATCGTTCACCCTGACGAACTTCGCAGCCGGTGCGGGTGATAACGAAACCGGCGCCTGCCTGAGAACGACCAACCAGGATCTGCGGTCTGAACGCTCCGACTGGCGCTGGTCCGGATTGGCCGTCGACGTAACTCTACTGTCTTGCCGTCCCTTTCCGAACTCACCGGCTCATAGGGACCCATCACGGCTAGCCTGAAGTCAACGGCGAATTTTCGCTATCACTTCTGCTCGCGGAGCCCCTACCAGGCGAATGACAACCAGGTCCGACGACCAACAGTCGGCTTTGGGAGTCCGGTTTCCCGCTTGAACTAGTGATCGTCCTTAACCCACCAATGGTGGGACTACTGGAGGATCCGATGAAAAGCTGGGTTTCCGACCCTTCGATCGCCTTTGTTAGTACGTACCCGCCGACGGTATGCGGCCTCGCCAATTTCACAGCCTCGCTCCTCGGAGCGATTTCGGAGAATCGCGGTGCCAGAGACGGACTCGGAGTAGTAGCCCTGGCCGACAGTGCGTCCACCATCCCGATCGGAGATGTGGTCTACCGGCATGAGCGCGGAAATCAGGACTCGCTCGACACGGCCATCAAGCACATCAACGCATTCGATGTCGTTTCGATTCAGCACGAGTTCGGCATCTTCGGTGGGACCGACGGCGATGAAGCAGTCGAGATCTCAGCGACTGTGGAGGTTCCGGCGGTGGTCACGTTCCACACGGTGCTCAATCACCCCTCCGACCACCAGCGCGCCATTGTCGAGCGCCTGGCGCTCATCACGGCCCGTTCGGTAGTGATGAGTCGGACCGCTCTGCACAGGCTCACCGGTCGATACGGAATCGACCCCGATCGAGTGGAAGTCATCCCCCACGGAGCGGATGCCAGATTCAACGGCCCGTCCCTCGCCAGCGGAGATCGACCGCTCGTTCTCACCTGGGGCCTGATCGGACCAGGCAAGGGCCTCGAGACCTCGATCGAAGCCTTCGCCGGACTGACCGATCTCTATCCGCTCCCTCGATACCTCATCGCCGGCGCCACCCATCCGAATGTCAGGGAGAGCCACGGCGAGAGCTACCGGGACAGTCTGGTCGCACTGGTCCACGAACTTGGTCTCGGCAAGATCGTCGAATTCGATGACCGCTACCTCGATCGGGTGGTGCTGGCCCGCCTGGTCCGCAGCGCCGACCTCGTGGTACTCCCCTATGAATCAATCGAGCAAGTGACCTCGGGGGTGCTGGTCGAGGCCATCGCCGCTTCCAAACCCGTGATAGCCACAGCCTTTCCCCACGCCCTCGAACTTCTCGCCGGGGGCGCCGGGATCACTGTGCCCCACGGCGATCCGGCTGCCCTTGGTGCAGCCCTGCGAAGCGTTCTGACCGACGGCCGCCTGGCGGCGCGGATGGAGCGCCACACCCGGCGCCTGAAGCGGGGCCGTTACTGGCCGTCCATCGGGCAGAGGTACGACATGCTCATGTCTACGGTTGCGTTCGGCGACCGTTCTGCCGCAAATCACCCGGTAGGAATTCAACATGTCGCCGGATGACCTTGCTAACGCCGCGGGTGATCGGATGACAAACGATCTGCCCCACCTTCCCACACCGAACTTCACCCATCTGCGGTCGATGACCGATCGCCTCGGCGTATGGGAGCACAGTCGCCTGTCGACGCCTCGGCTCGAGCACGGCTTCTGCACAGACGACAACGCCCGCGCCCTGGTCGTGGTCTCTCGCCAGGCGTCATCCGACTCCAGCGTCGCCGACCTTGCTGCGATATATCTCCGGTTCATTCTCGAAGCCCGAACCGGGACGGGAGGCTTTCACAACCGACGAAGCACCGAAGGGGCGTGGGTGGACGATGTCGGCAGCGACGACTCCCAGGGCCGCGCCTGGTGGGGGCTCGGCGCTGTGGCCCGGCATGGATATGAGCCCTGGATGAGGAGGGCGGGACTAGCTGCTTTCGACGACTGCCCGGGGTTCGACTCGACCCATCTTCGCTCGAACGCATTTGCGGTCCTGGGTGCGGTCGACCTCCTGGCCGTGGAACCAACCCATGCCAAAGCCCGGGACCTCCTGGCCAGAGCCAGCCTCGTGCTGGCCAGCGCAGTCCGCGCCCGCATTCCCTGGCCGGAGGTCCGACTGACCTACGACAACGCGCGGATTCCCGAAGCGTTGATCGCCGCCGGGGCGACCCTCGCCGACAAACGGACGATCGACATGGGGGTCCGCCTTCTCGAACGCTTGTTGTGGGTCGAGACCGATGGCGCCCACTTCAGTTTCACCCCGGTGGGGGGATGGCAAACGGGAGAGACCCGGCCCGGCTTCGATCAACAGCCATTGGAGGCAGCGGCAATGGCCGAGGCGTGTTATCGAGCCTGGACCATTACCGGCAACTCGGAGTGGAGGGTGCGGACGCTGCGATCGGCCCACTGGCTCATGGGACGCAACGACACCGGCGCAGTCCTCTATGACGCCAGCACAGGCGCGACGTATGACGGTTTGAAGCAGGACTCGGTCAACGAGAACCACGGTGCCGAGTCGACCCTGGCCGGTCTGGCGATCTTGCAGATCGCGGCGGCCTGTCTCAGCAAGAGCCCGACGTCGGCCACACGGTGATTCGAGAACGCCGACGAGTTCAGGTGATCTTGCTCTGGCGCTTGTCGGAAGCGTCCCGCTTGGCTTTCTTCTCCTGACGTTTCTCTTTCAGGTTCTTCGAAGGGGCCTTTTTGTTGCTCTTGCCGCCCTTGTCCTTATTGGCCACGATGCCCTCCAGTCCGGTCGCTGGGAACTGCGACCGGGCCATTGTCGCATTTTCTACGACATGCGGTTGAGAAGTCGGTCCCGGTTGACAAACTGATGTTTGAGGACGAGCCCCACGTGGAGGGCGAACGCAATGAAGAACGCCACGTGGCTGGCAATGTGAAAGCCCAGGGTGACGTCGTCGAGGTCGCTGTCCTCGGAGATGAGCTCGGGGACTTCGAACACACCGTAGAACACGACCGCTTCACCGTCCGCCATCGCTGCCAGCATGCCGGAGAGCGGTATCGCCAGCATGAGCAGGTACAGAACTTGCTCGACACGGTGCTCGTACCTGCGCTCGAACGGCGTCAGGGTCGCAGCCCAAGCCGGCAACGGCGTCAGCACCCGCCAGGCGAGGCGGAAGATGGCCAAGAACAGGACAGTGCCCCGAGGGACAGGTGCACACCGAATAGGCGCTCCTCCGAGAGGCCAGGGATCGACGCGTAGTAGGCGTCGTCGATTCGGGTGAGGAAGCCCACCGCGAGTTGAGCCGCCACGATCACGAATATGAGCCAATGAAGGGCCTTCGTCATGAGCCCGTATCCCGAAGGCGTGTTCCTCATCGGCACGGCGTGAAAGGTCCCCTGGCGTGACAAGGGGAAGGTATCAGTAAGCCGATGTCTTCAAGTCGAAGCCGAAGCGGACACCGCAGCTGCGGCCACTAGCGGCGTCGCATCACCCATGGCCGACTCGGACGTTGATTTCGGGGGTTCGATCCCGGCGAAAGCCCGGAACTCGGCAATGATCTCGGCGTTGGATCCTTTCGGTCAGGCATTGCCTAGTCCATCACGATCCGGCCCCGTCTCGTTTCCGTCTATGGGCGCTGCTTTTGTCTGGCCTCGAGGAGCTCGACCATTTCTGCGATTCGCTCGGCCCGTAACTCCGGGCTGCGCTTGGTGGCGTCGACCCAACTGAGGTACGCCTTGCGATAGAACTGCGCAAGCGAATCGAAGAACTCCACGGCCGCTGGAGAAGCGTCGAGAGCGGAGGCCACGTCGTCCGACAAGCCGTCCCGCTGAGGTCCTTCGGGCTCGAGGATTACCGAGACCGAATCCCCGGGCGCAATCCCGCAGTCCCGCCGCCAGGCGGCGCCGAGCAAGACTCCTTTGATCTCTCCGAAGTCATCGACGACTCCGCGGACACCCATACCGTTGACAGTGCCGGCCACGTGATGGCGGCCTTTTTTGCCCCAAACCGTGTCGGGATCGAAGGGGACCGGAACCACGACGCGACCCTTCGAATCGTTGACAACTACGGCCCGGAACGTCTTGGCACTGCCACTCACTGCAGGAGCCGCCCCGAACGCGGGCTGATCGACGGTTGGGTCAGCCGGCCGCATCGAGGTCGTCCTGGAAATCCCACGCCCGGATCTGGTCGGGAACCAGGCGTATCACCAGGCCGGGTTTGGAAAACGCGCCGACGAAGGCGTCCGCCTGGTCCGGCCCGTAATAGCGGGCCGCGGTCCGCCGAACCACGTCGAAGAACCCTTCCTCGCCGAGGGTGGCCGATCCGCTCACTTCGACACCTCGATAGGGAAGCGTCTGCTCGTGGACTACCAGGCTGACACGCGGGTCATTGGCAACGTGTTTCGCCTTACCCTCGTTGGCACCACCCACCCACACGTTGAAGGTGCCGTCGTGCAATTCGAACCAGACCGGCGACAAGAGGATGGTGCCGTCCTTCCGGTAGGTCGCCAGAACCGCCACGATCGGCTTTTCCAACAGATTGCCAAGGTCCTCAAGTGCCAGACCGGTCCTCATGCCCCGATCGTATCCGGGTTTGGCGTATCCGGTTATGCGGATCCAGTCGATCCGTGTCAGTTGCCTTTATCAAGTCAAGCACGCAGCAGTCCGTCGATCTAACTTCGTCCCAGCGAAAGGGTGAGGACCATAGTGACAGTGCTTCGTTTGATTCATATCGTGGCGGGCGGGTTCTGGGCCGGTGCGGGGATCATGATGGGATGGTTCGTGGCTCCCGCCGCCCGATCCGCCGGCCCCGGAGCCGGACCGTTCATGCAAGCCCTGCTGAAGCGAAAAGTCACGACCGTGCTCATCACCTCGGGCCTCATCACAGTGGGAGCCGGGCTCTGGCTGTGGGCGATTCGGCAGCCGACGATGAGGCGCTGGCAGGATTGGGCCATGGCTACCGGAGCCTTGGCTGGCGTCGTTGCGGTGACGATCGGTATCGGCTGGCAACGGCCCACCGGCGTCAAGATTCAGACGCTCGGTCAGCAAATCGCTGCAGGCGGTGCCCCTCCCACGCCAGAACAGGGAGCGGAAATGGGAAGGCTGCAGGGAAAGATGGCCGGGTACGGATCGACGATCGCGTCCCTCTTCATCATCGCCCTCACCGGTATGGCCCTCGGTGGCAGTTGAGGCAACCCAGGGATTTTCAGTGTTCCCGACGGGAGGCCATGCCGGCACCACCCAGGATGAGCGCCACACCCGCCAGAGCAGCGGTCGTCACCGTCTCCGATAGGAAGACGGCTCCGAGCACAAGTGACACGACCGGGATCAGGTAGGTGATAAAGGTGGCGCGGGGGCCTCCCACCCTTCCCACCAATGTCGCCATGAGGGCAAAGGCAACTCCGGCACCCACGACCCCGAGAACGGTCACAGCAATGGCTGAGTCCAGGGCAAACTCGGAACGGGTCAGGCCAAGAATTCCAAACGGAGCGGTGAGCAATGTGCCGACCGCCAGCATTCTTGCCATCACCGGGACCGAGCCGTACTTCTGCTGGATGCTCCCGGCCATGTTGGTGGCAAAGCCGTAACAGACAGTGGCGAGAAGCACCATCAAGACTCCGACGAAGGCGGTGCCTCCTTCTGCGCTTGATCCGACGCTGATCAGGGTGATCCCAACGAACCCGATGGCGATCCCCCACCGCTGGGGGCCCCGGGGCACCCGGTTGAACCAGAGCGCCCCGATGAGACCGGCAAACACCGGGGTGGCGCCGTTGAGGAGTCCGGTGACGGCCGAATTGATGTGTTCCTGGGCGAGGGGGAAAAGCGTGAACGGGACTGCCACCCACAGGACGCCCAACTGATATATCCGGCGGCGGTCTTCTTTTTCGATCGGCCTCCGGGAAGCCGGCATTGCCGCCAGGGCCAGGGCACCGAACCCGACCCGTCCCCAGGTGATGAGCCCCGGATGGAAGGCCTCGAGTCCAATTTTGATCAGCACAAAGGAACTTCCCCAGATCAGGCCAATCGCGGCAAACAACAGCCAGTCCGTCGAGGCGAACGGTTCGCGGTCGGAGCGAGTGGCAGGAACTGTTGGCGCGGTCATCGAAGAAGGAACACCTTGGAGACGAAGTTTGTTGCGTCCGATTCGGGTGTGGACGCCGCAGGCACGATAAGCGACTTCGGCTGCGCCCAATCCGGGTGACCCCCCACCCCGTTTTGGCGCGGACTTCTGCTCCCAGGATGTCGTTTCTCCGCGCCAAAACCGACTTCGGTCCGTCACTCACAGCGTTCGACCTTGTCTCTCGGCCAGCGCCAGACCGGGACAAGGCGCAAGTAGTGGCCAAAGGCCGTCTACCTAGTGGCTAAAGGCCCTGGCCAGGTGCCAGGGGCGGACTCCACTGGTGACTAGCGTCTGTTAAGCCTGATCTAAGGAGGCATTGATGAGAAGGACCGCTTCGATTGCGTCCATTGTCCTAGGGATTCTGATGGTGGTTGGTGGAGTTGCGACTTGGGTTGTTGTCGCAGGCACGCTGGGCGACCAGCAGATCACGACGTCAGATGACGCCTGTTTGCCTGGGCGCAGGGTCGCCGACCCGTTCACCGCTTACTGTGAGGCAAAGGTCATCGAGACGCACACGCTCGAGTCCACCGATGGCCTCTATTATGCAGAACTGGAACGTGACGACCCCCGGCGCGAGACAGCATTGACCTCCTCTTTCTTGCAAGCATCCCTGTTCACCTCGGTCCTCGCCTTCGGCGTGGCGGCGATGGCAGTTGGAATGGGACTCCTGTTCCTGCTGATCGGACTCGGGATAAGGGACGTCGAGGAACGGACCGTCAAGTCCGCTTTGCGCACCTGACTTCCGGCCCGGATCAATCCGGCCCGTTCAATCCGGGTTGGGCGCCGGTGGATTGCAGGCGGCCGCGCGATCGAGCAGCAAATCGCGCTGGCGTTGATTGAGAGTGAGAGCGGCGGCATGCTCGAACTCAAGGCGGGCCTCGGCATGGCGACCGAGCTTCTCGAGCAGATCACCTCGCACGCTCGGCAAGAGGTGGTACGCCCTGAGCGACGGTTCCGATCGCAAAGAGTCGACCAGCTCGAGGCCCGCGGCAGGCCCGAAGGCCATCCCTACGGCGACCGCCCGGTTCAGTTCCACCACCGGGGACGGCGCTGCTCCCGCCAACAGGCTGTATAGCTCGGTAATCCGCTTCCATTCGGTCTCCTCGGCCGAGGAAGCTCGCGCATGACAGGCGGCGATGGCCGCCTGGAGGGCATACACACCCCGGGCCCCGCCGAGTTTCTCGGCTCGTTCCAGGGCTGCCAGCCCCCGGTCGATCAGAAGTCGGTCCCATCGGCGCCGGTTCTGATCGAACAGGAGCACTGGCTCTCCTCCGGGACCGACCCGGGCCCGAATGCGCGATGCCTGGATCTCCATCAGCGCCACGAGACCATGCACCTCCGGCTCATCCGGAACCAGACCCGCCAGAACCCGACCGAGTCGAAGGGCATCCTCGCACAGCGCGGGACGTATCAGGTCATCCCCTGCCGTCGCCAGGTACCCCTCGTTGAAGATCAAATAGATGACTTCGAGGACTGAAGCCAACCGTTCCGAGAACTCCTCCCGCGGTGGCACCTCGAAGGGGATTTCCGCTTCTGCCAGGGTTCGCTTGGCGCGGACGATCCGCTGGGCGACCGTCGCTTCGGATGTCAGGAAAGCCCGGGCGATCTCGCCTGTAGTGAGGCCGCCGAGCAGGCGAAGAGTGAGGGCCGTCCGGGCCTCCGTCGAAAGGACGGGGTGGCACGAGATGAAGATGAGGCGGAGCAGATCATCACCGATGTCATCATCGAGGGCTGCGTCGAGATCGACTTCCAGCTCTTGCTGAATCTCGAGATCGCGGGCGATCTCGGTTTGCTTACGTTCCAGGGTGCCCTGCCTTCGCATAGCGTCAACCGCCCGATGTTTCGCAGTGCCCATGAGCCAGGCGCCCGGGTTGTCCGGGACGCCCGACTCGGGCCATTTCTCGAGAGCAATGACGAGAGCGTCCTGAGCGAGTTCCTCGGCCAGACCGACATCGCGCACAATGCGAGCCAGGCCGGCAATGAGCTTGGCCGACTCCATCCTCCAAACTGCGTCGATAGTTCGATGGATTTCGGTGCTCACAACACCGACTAAAGCACCCGCCGTCGCCTAAGCGAGCAGGTCAACCCACAGCCGGCTCGGCCGTTCAGCCTTTCCTGGCCGCCTCGGCTCGGATGCGCACATCCTGTTCCTTGAGGGCGGGAGTCATGGCCTCGCCAAAGTCCTCCATGTCGAAGACCTGGCGAATCTCGATTTCCGACTCGGCGCCGGTGGGATTGGGGCACCGCTTGACCCACTCAATCGCCTCCTCCATCGAACGAACCTGCCAAAGCCAGAAACCGGCAATCAGTTCCTTGGCCTCGGTGAACGGCCCATCGACCACGGTCCGTCGGTCGCCCGAAAACATGACCCGGGCCCCTTTCGAGCTCGGATGGAGCCCTTCTCCGCCCAGCATGACTCCGGCTTTGGCGAGTTCTTCGTTGTAGTTGCTCATCTCGGTGAGTTCCTGTTCGGTGGGCATGACTCCCGCCTCGCTGTCCCCGTTGGCCTTGACCAGAACCATTACTCGCATGATCTCCGTCCTTTCTCGGTCGCCCCGGTTTCCCGAGTGTCCTTACCAAACACGTCGAACAAGGAACGGGCAGATCGACACGCCGCGCAGAACTTCCTTACTGATCCTTCCATTGGCACCACGCCTGCAGGACCGTGGTGAGTTCATTGGCGCGCGCCTTTACGTCGCTGACATCGGCGAACCGTATGACCCGGGCGGTTTCACCGCCATCCTCCAAGCCCGGAGGGCTACCGGGGATCAGCGCCCCGGTGTGAAAGAGCAGGCTCACGAATTTCTTCGCAGGGGAGTGTGCTCCACTTGATCGCCTCGGTTATCCGGGGATCGGCGGCGAGGGCGATGGCCCGTACCTCCTGCATCGCCGCTTCACTTCTTCTTCTCGAACCAGGCGTCGACTTCGGGACTGTGCATTGACCGATTGTTAGCAGAGGGGAATCTGGCCGGGACAAGACGAAACCTTTGGCAGGTCAGTCACTCTTCGGTTTCGTTTTCTCTGGTTTGAGGGTCCGGACGTATTGAAGGCTCAATTCGAGATATGGCTTGAGGGCAGCGGTGTCGGCCAGCAACTCGTCAGGAACGGCTACGAACTCCTTGGCCGCCGGCCAGGCAGGGTCGCCTCGAAACAAGTCAGTGGAATGCTCTTCCATGAACGTCGAGCGGTCAGGTTCAGGGAGGCGTATGCCAACGACGCCGTGCTTGGAGATCATCGTGTACATGTTGCCGTTCATGGCGGTGTAGGCCGATCCGAAGTTGGACTTGGTGTCCACCCCGTCCACGGAGTCGAGCAGTTTCTGATATAGCAGCACCTTGTCAGCAGGGGCTGAGACTTTCTTGGTGGCCACGGACCTTCTCGCTTCGAATCGATCGGCCCCGATGCTACGACCTCCTGGCAACAGCGCCTGCGGCCGCATGGCACACTCCCCCCGGCGAACAACGAGAAGAGGGCGAACAAGGAGAAGAGAGTGGCCAAGGCGACGGGAGTCGGAGGTGTTTTCCTGCGAGCCAAGGACCCGGCCGCATTGGTCAAGTGGTACTCCGAGGTCCTCGGTCTGGAGAAGGATGCGGGTGGCTATACCGTCCTCCGATCGTCCGGTGGCGAAACATTGACCTGGGCTGTCTTTCCGGGTGACACCGACTATTTCGGTTCGAAAGAGCAAGCCGTCATGGTCAACTACCGGGTCGACGACCTCGACGAGATGCTTGAACAACTGCGCGCAGCGGGGGTAGCGGTGGATGACCACATCGAGGAGCACGAGTACGGGAGATTTGGCTGGGCGTTCGATCCCGAAGGAAACCGTCTCGAACTCTGGCAGCCGCCGCCCGGCCACTAGCTCTGGCGGCCGAACTGGCCGACACGGGACTGGGAACAGTGGTCAGACCGACTGAGGGGGCGAAGTTCGAGAACCTGGTGCCTGCGTGGATGGCCAGGGATTGAAGCTGACCAGGTTGGCCAGCGCGACGCCGGCGACCAGGACGAAACGCAGCCACACGTCGAAGGAGGACTCCCGGATCCACGACCCGATCATCCAGGGAAGTGAGGTCTGCTCTCGCTCAGAGCTGAGCCCACTCCTTCACGACCCGCTTCAAGGTGGAGATCGGCACCGACCCAGTCGAGAGCATCACGTCATGAAAAACCTTGATCTCGAAACGATCGGCGAGCGTCGCTTCGGCCTCCGACCGGATCTTCTCGATTTCCAGCCGCCCCATCATGTAGCCGAGTGCCTGACCGGGATTGCCAATGTAACGGTCGATCTCACCTTCCACTTGCAGCCTGGTCATGGGACTGTGGTCGACCATGTACTCGATCGCCTGCTCCCGGCTCCAGCCAAGGGCATGGAGTCCGGTATCGACCACGAGCCGGCAGGCACGCATTGAATCAGCCGACAACATCCCTACCCGATCGAGATCGGACGAATAGAGACCCATCTCGTCGGCCAGTCTCTCCGTGTACAGGCCCCATCCTTCGTTGTAGGCCGCGATGTAGTAGTCAGCGAGCAGATGATGAAGCTCCGGGTTTTCCAAGGCGATGGCCAGTTGGAGGTGATGACCGGGAACCCCCTCATGGTATGTCACCGCTTCCAACTGAAACGTTCCCCACATCTCGGGGTCGGCCGTGTTGAAGAAGAAACGGCCCGGCTTGGAGCCGTCACGAGCGGGCCGGGAGTAGAAGGCCAGTGCGCCCTGCTCGATCGAGTTGGCGATGCAGGGGGCTTTGGGCAGAACTCCGAACCAGTCGCTCACCGCCGCTGTTGCCTTGGCAAGGGCAGCAGTGGCGTCTTTCACTAGACTGTCAGCGTCCCGGTAGTGCAATTCCTCGTCGTCGCGCAGCCCTCGATAGATCTCGTCGATCTCAGTCGTGTCGAGCAGAGGCCCTGCGATCAGTCGGTACTCGGCCTCGAGTCGTTCCACCTGCTGGCGGCCAATCGCGTGGACCTCGTCGGCGCTGACCGCCAGGCTGGTGTGGGCCCAAACCAGTTGCTCGTACAACTCGCTACCCCCGGGCAGATGAACCAGACCCGGAGTCGTGTCGTTACGAGCAGCGGGCGCTGTTCGCTCGACAAGAACCGCCCGCAGCCGCTGCAGGGCCGGGGTTACTAGGTCGTCGAGCAGCACTCCGAGCCGGGCGGTCCACAGCTTCGCCTCCGCTTCTGACAAGTCCGTGGGAGGAGGCTGGCGGATCAGCGGCCCGTTCGATACTGGTGCCGCCAGTTGCTGATCCAGGGAAGAAACCATCGCCGTGACGAGATGAGCGATAGGGGTCACCCCGGCTTCGGCAGCGGCTTCGAGGCGGCCAATCCACGTATCAATAAACTCGGGCAGCCTGCGGACCTTCTCGAGATATCTCTCGCCGTGCTCGGCGGTGACGAGCGGATAGCGCGGAAGGAAGATGATGATCAACGAGACAATGCCGGTGGTGTGGTTGACCCACTCCAACTCCGGCTGCCACCGAAGCTGCGCTGCATTCGATCTGCCAGTAAATGCAATCGTCTCCAACAGAGTTCGATCAGCACTGGTGGAAGCCTCGATCGACTCCGCCCGTCTAGCGAAATCCTCGAGCATCTCCACCTGACGCCTAACCCCTTCTTCGGAGACGTCGGGCCACCTCTCAAGGTAGGTCAGGTCCCCTGACCACAGGGCCCAATCGTGTTCGGTGGCGAGCCGATGCTCTACGAATTCGTCGGCCAGGAGACGAGCAGCGCTAGGAGTTGAAGACACGGCCCGACCATACCCACCTGTCCCGTCGCTTGAGGCCTTGAAAGACCGCGGCACTTTCGCGACCCAAACGGTGCGTCCCCCGCACCGTTTGGGTCATAAACACGATGGTGCCTGGAGGCGGGGTCAGCCGCCTTCGACTAGCGCCGCCGGCGTGGGCAAAGCGATCACAGGCGGGATGTAAACGGGCAGCGTGAACTCGAAAACCGTCTGGCCGTCGACGTGCCGGTACGTCAGGTCGCCGCCCATCGCCTTGGCCAATCGGCGGGAGATCCACAGCCCGAGACCGACCGAACTCCTATGCCGCGGGGTGTTGGCCGCGCGCCGGTAAGGGAGGAAGATCGTCTCCTCTTCGCCAGCCGGAACACCGGGGCCATCGTCGGCAACCCGAATGTGGGCTTTGTCACCGTCCGGATGGACGCTGATGGCAATCGCCTTGCCGCCGTAGCGGACCGCGTTGCTGAGCAGGTTGCGCAGCACCTGCCGCAGGCGCACCTGATCGGCCACGGCTACCACACCCGACCTCGGGCCGGTGTGATTGATGGCCATTCCCTCGCTCGGGTAGTGGTCGACGACCTTGGCCACTTCGAGATCAAGATCGACTGGTTCGGACGCCACATCGAGGGCGTTGCTCTCCATGCGTGAGGCGGTAAGGAGGTCTTCGATAATGCCGGTGGCATCGGCCGCCTCTCGTCTCGCCAGGATGATCAGATCCCGGACCTCCTCCGCAGAGGGCACGATGTCCCTGTCGAGGGCGAGGTCAATCATCCCCATCACTCCTGTGAGCTGATTGCGGAGTTCGTGGCTGACGGAGCCGAGAAGCTGCGAACGCTGAAGTTCAAGCATCATCATCCGCTGGTTGACCGTAATGAGGAGCAGGACCATGACCCCGACCATGAAAATGACCGAGATAGTCAAGGCGAGCTCCGGAACTGGCTCAGCCTGACTGATCTGCAGTACATAAGACAACGCCGCAAATGCGTAAAAGGCCTGCCGCGATCGACCGTAGGTGAGAAAGGTGATGAGGACGCACCAGAAGGCCAGCAGGATGGCCGACGTGGATTCGGTCACCGTGGCCGAGGATGCCGCGCCGATCACGATCATGTCGAGCGCTAGAGCAAACCGTGGCGTCCGAACGCCGGACATGAGATTCCAGCCGGCGTGGATGGCCACGATGCTGAGACCGAGACCGTTGATGGCAAGAACCCTGTTGGGCTGGCTCCCGGTAAGGAAGAGCCCCGCCAGGAGCATCAGGGATGCCAGGGCAATGATCAGGCGGATTCGCCGGTAGTCGTCGATAAAGCCTTCCATCACCGTGTGCCGGTACGGTTTGGACATCTCTTTTGGACGGTCTCGTCTCCAGAGCATGGCTTTAATCACCGTGGGGCTCCACGTCATATCGATCGGCATCCTGAACGCCGAGAACGAGCGGTTTAGACGCCAAATGCGACGCCCGGCCCCAAGAAAGGTGCCCCTTTGTCCTCGATTTCGCGACTGGCCGCGTCAGCCTTCGGTCAGTTCGGTCAGGATCCTGCGGCCGAGTTCGGCCCGGTCGGTCGTGAGGGCGAGCCGCACCCCGAGCCGAAACAGCGCTGCATCCCTCCAGGTACAGGCGCGATCGATGAGGTCCTGGTGGCTCTGATAGCCGACGTGCAGATGGGCGTCGCCGTCCAATATGCCGGCAATCTTCAAGTAGGCCCCGTAATTTCCAAGGTCGATTGCGGGCTCGCCGACGCTCACGGATTCGAGGCCAAGGATCGCCGCCCCGTCCTTGTTGACGATGAACTGCCCAGGGTGAGCATCGCCGTGCACAGTTGCCAACGGCCGGCTCCCCAGCGCAACCAGGCCGGCTGCCAGATACACCATGGTCGACGAGACCAAGGCAGCAAGGTCGGGCCAACCAGCCTCGAGCAGGCGTTGCGAACGGGCCAGCGTGACCATTTCGGCTGCGACATCGTGAATCGGAAGGTTGTTATAAGGAACGTCGTGCAGCCAGCGGAGCGCACGGCCGACTGCTTCGAAGTCATCGAGGTCCCCGACCGAGGTCCATGGCGAGTTCTCGGTCCCGTCTACCTTCGACCAGACCACTGCCCGGTGACTGGCGAGCAACCCCAGCGGGGTGGGAACAGTCACGCCCGGGCGTGCTCGCTTTCTCAAGCTGGCTGCCACCGAGACGATCCTTTCGGGAAGCTCGGAGCGTATGTCATAGCCCTTCACGATCAGACGGTCACCACCGGCGCAGGCCCGGAGAACCGCTCGCTCCTCCAGACGATGCTCGATCAGTTCGATGGTTGCTTTGCCGGCTCGTAGGTGCGGCGACAGGACGCCGGCGGCCGTCTCGGGCCGATGGAGGAGGTCAAGCACCGGGAGATGCCGATCCAGCCCGGGACGTCGCACCAGCAGCTGCAGGGGCGCTACCGCGGCCAGACCTCGATCACCAAACTCGAGGCTGGACTTGGCTTCCCTCCTCAACTCCTTCCGAAGAGAGTTGAGACGATCTTCGACATCGCCTTGAACGAATTCGCCTAGGACTCTCGTCGGACCCGACCCATTGGTCGAGGTCAGGTAGAGATCGAGCTCGAGGTAGTAGGCGTCTCCGCGTTCGTGCACCCGAGCCACCTCGGCCGCAACGAGGTCCGATCCTGCCCACTCGAATCGATCCCACCGGGCGCCCAACTCATGGGTGACTCGTCCGGGTTCGAGGGCGCATTGCAGGGCGAGCCGGGGATCCATTCCGGGATCATGTTTCAGCGGACCTCTGGGCCACCGCTTCGAACCCTCAAGAAATTGTAAAAACTGCGCCGCCAGATCACGCCGCTTCGACTCTCTTATCGTTCGCTCGCCGAGAAAGCCCGGAACAGGGCGTCGACCACCGTCTCGATCATCTCGTTGGTGGAGGGCACGACGACCGAGCTTCCGGCCGCGTCGAGGTGCTGCTGCATCCATTCCATCTTGGAGGTGAGGAGCATGACCGCCCCGTGAACGCCCGCCCACATCGCCCAGGCTGTCGCCTCCGGTGTGTGATCGACCGAGATCAGGCCGTCCTCCATCCCCGACCGGATCAGCGCCACCAGCCCGTCGAGGACCAGCAGGCCGGGATCGCCAGCCATTTCCTCGACCGCGATCGACTCGGGTGGTAAACCGATGAACAACGTGGGATAAAGTGCAGCGTTGTCGAGGCCCCATCGGACATACTCGGTGCCGAGGAGGCGCAATCGCTCGAGAGCGTTGCCATCGGACGCAAAGACCGGAAGCAGACGGTCACTGAAGCTCTCGAATGCCTCCCGACAGACGGCGTAGCTCAGATGATCCTTGTCTTCGAAGTGGAGGTAGATCGACGGCGACGACACCCCCACCCGGCCAGCGATGTCACGGATCGAGACCAGGTCCAGATTTCCCCTCTCGGCGAGAAGGTCCCGCGTCGCATCGAGAATCTCGCGCCGAAGCTGCTCGCCCTCGCCTTTACGAAGGCGGGGACGAGGCTTGGACGAGCCGCGTTTGGTTTCGGAACCGATCGTCAAACTGTCTCGCTCACCCGGCTCAGGCTAGGCGAACCGCCTTCGCTGAACCCGAAACGATCGTGGATCTTCCGCAGGAACGATGGTGCCCACCAGTTGGCACGCCCGGCCAGTCGCATGAAGGCCGGGACCAGGGTCGCGCGGACGACGAAGGCGTCGACCAGCACTGCCAGCGTCATGCCGATCCCGAACATCTTCATGAACGTCACACCGGACACGGCGAAAGCGATCATGACCACGGCGATCAGGACCGCCGCCGAAGTCACCACCCGCCCGGTTCGCTCCAGGCCCGCGGCCACTGATCCGACGTTGTCACCCGTGCGGTCGTACTCCTCCTTGATTCGGGACAGCAGGAACACCTCGTAGTCCATCGACAGGCCGAAGGCGATGGCGAACATCAGGACGGGCATGGTGAGGTCAAGATGCCCGGTTGGCGTGAAGCCGAGCAGATTGGAGAGATTGCCGTCCTGGAAGATCCAAACCATCGATCCGAAGGTCGCCGAGAGTGACAGCAGGTTAAGCACCACCGCTTTGGCCGGGACCAGCACCGAACCAAACATCAGGAACAGCACCACAAAGGTGACTACGCCGATGATGGCCAGAGCCAGGGGAAGATCGGAGAATATGGCCGCCTTCGAGTCGACCAATGACGCCGTTGGCCCGGTCAACGCCACCGCCACCGGAGTCTCCAGCCCTCGAATCTCCCCGACGATGGCTTCTGCTTCGACCGATCCGGGGTCGACTGCCGGGATCACCTGCAGATAGGTGCCGGCCGCCGAAGCGAACCTGACGCTGGCCGGCCCCGCTGGCCCAACGGCCGCGCCACCGACGTAAGTGCCGGTGAGGGCATCGACCCGGGCCACCCCGTCCAGCGTCGAAAGTTGGGCGGCGAACCCATCGATCTGGGCTTGATCGGACAGTTCGAGGGCGACCACGTCGATCGGGCTCGAGTCGAACCCGCTGAACTCGGAGCGCAGCAGGTCGCCCACCACCCGGGCTTCGGAACCAGGAGGAAGCACCCGATCGTCGGCCTGGCCGAACTGAACGCCCAGGAACGGCAGGCCGAGGAAGACCAGCAGGGCAATGGCGGCAGTGGCGATGGGAATCGGTCGCCGCATCACCGTCATGGCGATGCGATGCCAGGCACCGGTCGTCGTGTTGGTGCGAAGACGGCGAACCCGGAGCTTTTCCACTCGCGGTCCCAACACTGCCAACAAAGCAGGCAGGACGACCACTGCACCGAGAGCGGCCAGCGCCACCACAGCGATGCCGGCGTATCCGAACGATCGCAGGAAGGCGAGCGGGAACACGAGCATCGCGGCCAGCGACACCATCACGGCTCCCGCGCTAAACAGCACCGTGCGACCGGCGCTGAGCACCGTTCGCTGCACGGCCTCGCCGGTGTCATGTCCGGCCGCCAGTTCCTCGCGGAACCGGGAGACCACGAAGAGCGCGTAGTCGATGGCAAGACCGAGGCCCAGCGCCGTCGTGAGATTGAGTGAGAAGATCGACACTTCGGTCATGCGGGCCAGGATGTCGAGGACGAAAAACGTCCCGACGATGGCGAAGATGCCGACGCCGAGCGGCAGAAGCGCCGACACCACCGACCCGAAAACCAGAGTCAGGAGCACGAGGGTGATGGGAAAGGCGATGGCCTCAGCCGTCAACAAATCGGCCTCGACGGTTTCGTTGACCTCGGCGAAGAGCGGGCCCTCGCCACCTACCGCCACTTCGAGACCCTGAAACTCGCCGCGGTATTTCTCCGCTAGTTCGCCTGAATACGCGAGGAGCTCGGACTGGGTCCCTTCCACCGTGGCGAAAACGAGAGCGCGGGTCCCGTCGATGCTCCGGAGCGGGGCCGGGGAGCCGAGGGTCCAGTAGGAGTTGACCGACGTCACATGCTCTTCGGCTCCGAGGGCAGCACCGAGGGCGACTCCGGCGGCCGCCGCGGCATCGTCGTCCACTGAAACAGTCGCGGTAGCGACGATGACGATGTCGGCCGGGGCCACCCCGAACTCGTCGGCCAGGACCTGGGCGGCGAGGACCGACTCGGCCTCGGGATCATCGAAGCCCCCGTTGGACAATCGAGAGGCAACACCTCCACCAATGGCCCCCGCCACGATCATCCCGACCACGGCCAGGACGAGCACCAGCACCCGTCTCTTCACTACGAACTGCGCCACCCTCTGCACGACTTTCTCCTCAATCGGGGAACAGCTCACTTATCGCCGTTCACTTAACGCCGTCACTTATCGAGGGCAACTTATCAGTGTCAAGTCAAGACGTCAAGCCCTGACCGGTAAGGAGAGTCCAGAACTTCTACTCGAGGGGTTGCCGCCCGATCGAGCGCGGTTCGCGTCCGGCCAGAAGCCAGGCGGCGGTTGCCGCCGCCAACGGCAGGCCGACCACGATGATCGACAAGTGGAGGGACGGCACCGAACTCAGGGTCCCGAGATCACCGAGGTGTCCCGCGGCTAGCCCGAGATACGCACCGGTCGTACCTAATAAGGCACCGAGGAGGGCTAGGGCGCCGGCGGTGGTTGCTGTGAGGGTGCGGCGAGTCAAGCTGGTTGCCCCGGTTGCGGCGAGCGTCCGCAGATCGCTCCCCGTTGCGCTGCGAATCAGGCCCACGGTCATTGCCAGGACCCCGAGAGCCAAGAGGATCCCGATGGCTGTCGCACTCGACCTCAGACTCAGCAAATTCTCCCGGTGGTCTCGGGATTCGATGAGCATGCCGGCCTCCGCGGCCAGGAGGCGGGCGGCTGCCAATTCCTCGATTGTCAGAGGTGTGTTCGTCTCGATCAGCCAGCCGACCCTCGCCGGTTCCCACCCTCGTTGACGAAGAGCCTCTGGTGTGATGAACGAACCCGGAAGCGATGTGTAGCCGGGGGCGATCGTCTCGCTGTTCGTGACGAACTCGGGCTCGGTGCCCTGCTCGCGCGAAACGCCCGCAAACCTGAGCTCCTCAGTTTGGAAAGTGAGAACTTCTATGTCCTGATCGATGGCATCAGGATCGAGGCCGTAGTGGCCGAGGAGCTCCGGCGTGGCGAGGTAGAGCAAAGCCACATCAAGCCAGCGGTCCCCATTTCTCCTCGCGAGAGAGACCGCAGATCGTCCAAAGCGGGGGTCAAAGTCCACGGTTGGATCCATTGCCACATCCAATGCGGTCACCAACGGTTCGTCGAAGATGGCTGCGATCTGGTCGACCTGTGCCTCGAGGTTCTCCAGCTCGGCCCGGGTCCATATGGGGACGAAGGGCGAGAACCCAGAGTCACCGGCGTCCACCGTATAGAACGGCGACACGCCCTCCGGAGCATCCGGCTCACGAGTCCAAATCAGCATCTGGCTATCGGACAGGTTGCCCCTGTCGGCGGCGGTGGCGGCGGTGGCGGTGACGACGATGGCCACCGGAATCCCCAGTACGAGACTGATGGCGGCCAGGGCTGCTCCAGAACGGGCCTGGTAACGGGCCAGGTCCATTATGGCCAAACGCACTGCAATCGGCGCCCCTCTAGTGGCGATCGACAGCGCCCGGATTGCCAAGGGGCCAATGAGCAGGACA
>DATLEZ010000084.1:0-24441 GCA_035525055.1 Acidimicrobiia bacterium
GGTGCGCAGATGGCGGATCCCCGGTGTGCCCATGTCGACGATGAACAACGCGTGCTGCTCCGCCTTGGGACCGCTGGTGAGCTTCCCCTGGAAGAAGACGTAGTCCGAGAGGTTCGCTGAGGTGACGTGCCACTTGACGCCGTTGAGGATGTACTCGTCCCCTTCGCGTCGCGCGGTAGCTTCGAGATCGGAAACATCGGAACCGGCGTTCTCCTCGGTGATCGCATAACACTCGTGCTTTTCACCGGCGATGGTTGGCAGGACGTATCGCTCCATCTGATACTGCGTCGCCACCTTCGGCAGCCAGCTCGGTGGGGTGCTGATCAGCCACCCGAGGGCATTGGTGACCCGGCCGGACTGTTCGGCGATCAGCACCTGCTGGAGGGTGGTGTAGTCGTGGCCGCCGAGCTCCGACGGCTGGTTGATTGCCGTCAACCCGAGCGCGTGAGCCAGCTTCTCATGGCGATCCTTGACATCGTCAGGGATCTCGCCGTTGTTCATCTCGGCGTGGACTTCCCAGGGGATCAATTCTTCATTGGCGAAGGTTCGGGTGCGTGCCCGAAGTTCCCGATCAGCTTCGCTCAGTCCGACCGCCATGACCTCTCCTCTGAATCCTGAACCACCGTTCAGTCTACCTATAGGCGGCGAGGCGCGCCGCAGCGCGGATGCCGCTCTGAACTGCTCCCTCGATCGTCCCCGATCCGTTGATGTGCTCACCGGCAAACTCAATCCGGGCCGGCGGCCGATCAAAGGTGTCGAGCAATCTTCGCTGACCCGGACCCAGTGCCGAGTAACAGCCCCTCGACCATTCCTCGGCGCCCCAATCGACGATCAATGGAACTCCGGCGGGCGCGTGATTCGGCATCGCCCGCCGCAAGAGTTCACTCCATTCGTCTTCGACAATCACCTTCTCGACTGCTCGCGCGGTACCGGCAAACGAGGTCACCGTGTATCCGTTTGGCCAGAACCAAACCGGGAGCTCGCTGGATTGACGAGCCCCGGTTGGAACGTCTCCAGCGACCGGTTGAACCAGTTTGGCAGCGGTTCCCATTTCGAGGGCGTTGATCGTTGTGATCAACGATTCGGGCAGCGCAGGCTCGAATTGGAGCTGACACAAGCTGGGGAGTGGTATCGCGATGACGACGGCGTCGGCTGCGTGGCTGTCTCCTTTGGTATCTGTCATTTCGACACCTGCAACCGAGTGCTGGACCGCCGCCACCGGGGCGGAGCGCCGAACGTCCGCCATGCTCGTTGCCAGGGACCGGGCGAGCCGCTGGTTGCCGCCATTGATGCGATAAGTCTTGCCGGAACCGACCCCAAACGAGCCCTCGAGTTCCTCAACGGCGACGCGATCGAGCGGGGCTGCTGCCGAGCCCTCCAATCGCGATCGGAGGACAGCCATCGCCATCGAATGGCCATCGATCCCCTCCAGGAACTCCCCAACACTGATCCGTTCCCTTTCGTAATGGGTCAACCGGGCCAGCCGAGTTCGGACTTGCTCGAGCAAATGCGTATGCAGAGCGGCGGGCACAGATGGTGCTTCGATCGGATCACGATGCGTGAACTCGATACCAGTGTCGATCAGGTCCAAGCCAAAACGAGCCGCCAATGAGATAACGCCGCTATCGCCGTGGTGAATCCACTCGCCGCCGAGTTCGGCGACTGATCCGTTGGCGAGATTGGCCGACCACACCCGCCCGCCAACCCGATCACGCGCTTCGAGGACTGTGACCTGCCAACCGCTGCGGACTAGGAGGTCGGCCGCGGTAAGCCCGGCCATCCCGGCCCCAACAACGATGGCTGACGGCATGGGTTCAGTTTGGTCCTGAGTTTGAGGTGCACGGGCCTCGGTGCCGGTTCGGGTTTTGTGGGGACCGCGGGTAGTTCAGAATCAGCGAAGGAAAGTCGTGGCGCCGCCTTGTTTGGCCTGTGAGCGTCGCTCCTGCCGTCGGCGGGATCGACCCAGTTCCCATATAAGTAGAGCTGTTCCATGCGATCTCCTTCAATCCGGGGTGTTGCGAAGCCCGTGGGCGGTGTTTCCCAACTCGCGTTCGAGGTAGGTTCGGACGCTCTCGGTGGCACCGATGGCTTCGAGGGCCTGGCTCATGCACCGGGCCCACTCTTCGGCGGCATGAGTGTCGATGGGGAACGGCATGTGGCGGAGTCGCAGACGCGGGTGGCCCCGGCGCTCGAAGTAGAGCTGGGGGCCGCCCATCCATCCGCTGAGGAACTCGTAGAGCTTCTGGCGTGAGATCGACATGTCGGCGGGGAGCATTGCCCTGAGAACCGGCGACTCGGCATCGACGATGTCATAGAACGTGTCCACGAGGGCTCGCACAGAGGCATCGCCACCGATCTCCTCATAGGGAGTCGGCGTCGAACCCCACGGGAATTTGTGGCTTGGGCGCGGACCTATCTGCTCGACGGTGGCTCCTTGTGCCGTTCGCTGCGACGGTAACCCGCGGGGTGCGTAAAGCTTCACGGACCTCGCGTGAGAGGAGATCTGTGAAGGGAAACGCACCGTTTCGGTTCGAAAACCTTCACAGTTCTTAGTTCTTGGCCGCCACGTCCTTGAGGATCTGCTGGCTGGCAAGCTTGCCCGGGGCGCCCATCACGCATCCGCCGGGGTGGGTGCCGGATCCGCACTGGTAGTAGCCGTCGATCGGGGTGCGGTACTGGTTCCAGCCGGGGGCCGGGCGGAAGAAGAACATCTGGGGGGCGAGGAACTCGCCGGCGAAGATGTTCCCTTCGGACAGGCCAACGACCCGCTCGATGTCGAGGGGAGTGACGACCTCGCGATGGAGGACGAGATCTGAGAAGCCGGGGAAGAATGACTCAAGAGTCTTCTGAACGTTGTCTCCGAATCCCTGACGCTCCTGGTCCCAGTCGCCCGGGGTGCCGTCCTTGTGCTTGAGGTGATAGGGGGCATACTGGACGAAGCAGCTCATCACGTGCTTTCCGGGCGGTGCCATGTCGGGGTCGATGGTCGATTGAATGGCGCAGTCGAGGTATGGCCGTGACGAGTACCAGCCGTATTTCGCCTCGTCGTAGGCCCGCTCGAGGTAGTCGATTGACGGGCCGATGTTCGTGAAGCCGCGGTACTGATCGCCGCGGTCGCCCATGGCCGGGTATTTGGGCAGGCCACTCAGGGCGAAGTTGACCTTGGCTGAGGTGCCCTGGAACTTGAAGCGCTTGATGTTCTCGACCAGGTCGCTGGGAAGCTCGCGCGGATCCACCAGTTGCATGAAGGTCCGGCGGGGGTCGACGGCGCTGACAACGATGTCGGCTTCGATCTCGGTCCCATCCTCCAGAGCCACTCCAGTGGCGCGGCCGTTGGAGGTGATGACGTTCGAGACCGGCGATTCGAGAATGATCTCCGCTCCGAATGCCTGGGCCGCCCGGGCGAGGACCTGGGTGAAGCCACCGTTACCGCCCTTGTGGAAGGCCCACGACCCGAACACACCGTCGTGCTCGCCGAGGTTGTGATAGAGCAGCACCAGTCCCGATCCCTGGGAACGCGGCCCGACCTTGGTGCCGATGATGCTTGACGACGACAGGTAGCCCTTGAGAATGTCGCTCTCGAAGTAATCATCGAGAAAGTCGGCCGCGCTACCGGTCAGGAGCCTGACGGCGTTGTGGAGGACTCTGGGCTCCAGGCTCCGCATATGGCCGGCCAGCGCCGACATCGCCACCAGCTCCTCGGGATCCTTGCTGAAGAGATCGGGGGGAACGTTGTCGAGCAGCGGTTTCAGGGCCTGGCAGACCATGGTGATGTCGTGCTCGTATTGATCGAAGGCGTCGGCGTCGCGTTTTGAATGCCGGGCGATCTCATGGACGTTCTCGTTGCGATCCTGTCCGAACAGCACGTAATCGCCGTTTTCCATCGGGGCGAAGGTGGACGGCATCAGCAATGGCATGAAACCGTGCTTGGTGAGTTCCAACTCGTGGATGATGTCGGGCCTGAGCAGCGATAACGCGTACGAGAAGGTCGTGAACCAGAAGCCCGGATGCAGCTCTTCGGTGATGGCCGCTCCGCCCACGAGATGGCGGCGTTCGATAATCAGGATCTTGAGCCCGGCCTTGGCTAGATAGGCACCGTTGGTAAGGCCGTTATGGCCGCCGCCGATGACGATGGCGTCGTACTTGCGCTGTGAAGGGGTTGACATAGAGCAGTCCTTTGGTCAGGGCCTGGAGTCAGGAGGTCTTGCGGGGTGGATTGAACAAGGGCTGTCGGGCGACATGAGCGCCCACGAGCTCGTAGCGATGGTTGATCGTCACTTCCAGATTCACCCGGGTGCCCACCCCCGACAGTTCCGGTCGAACCCTGCCGATGGCGATGTGTCGTTGGAGTATCGGCGAGTACATGAGGCTGGTGGCATATCCGACCCGCTTGTAGTCGTCGGTGTAGAGCATGTACTCCTCGGTGATGGGAGTGTGGTCCTTGGGCGGAACCAGCCCGGAGGAGTTGTATTTCTCGTCGTATTCCTTCCAATCGATCAGCAGGCCGACCAGCTTCCACCGTGAAGTTGCCTCGGACAACTCCCGACGGATCGCGTTGCGACCGATGAACGATCGATCCTCAGTGTCGATGTCGCGGAACATCCAACCGAAACCGAGTTCGATAGGAGTCGAGCGGTGATCGTCGTTCCATGCAAAGCGGCTCGACTCGAAGTCTGCGTTGAGAAGCAGGAGACCCGCCTCGATCCTGGCCATCAACAGAGCGGTTTGACCGAACGGCACGACTCCGTGACCCTGACTCGCCTCCATCAGGCGGTCCCAGGTGGCAATGGCATCGTCGGCGCCGACCCAGATCTCGTAGCCGAGGTCGCCGGTAAAGCCAGTCCGGGAGATGGTGACGGGGGCGTCGCCGATCTTGGCCTCGGTGAGATGGAAGTAGCCGATCTCGGCCATCTCGGGGGCGAGCGTCTGGAGGATCTGCCGTGAGCGGGGGCCTTGGAAGGCAAGAGTGCCGATTTCCTCGGACACGTCCTCGATCTCGACGGACTCGTATCCGATCAGGTTCTTGAAGTAGGCAAGATTGGGTTCGGCCGACGTCAGCAGGAATTCGTCGGCGTAGTTGCGAAGGATGACGCCGTCTTCGATCACGAATCCCCGGTCATCACACCAGAGGGTGTACTGGGCCTGGCCCGGGCGGCACTTGCGAATGCTTCGCGCAAGAACGCCGGACAGGAATTTCTCGGAGTCTTTCCCCGTGATGCGGTACTTGTACAGCGGGGAGGAGTCGAAGACGCCCGCCGAGTTCCGGATCGCGAAGTACTCGAACTTCTCGGACATCTGATACCGGTCGACGACCAGGTAACCGGACCAGTGACTCCACAGACCGGTCTGATTGGCCGCTTCGACGCGCGTGTGAAAGGGGGTCGTTTTGATGATCGGGTCTGCCCTCCTGCTGCTTGCTCTCACCCTAGGGTCTGTTGGACAGTTGCACAATTAGCGCCCTGCGCTACTGTGTTCCGGTTGGGATCGCCGACATAAAGGGACTTTGATCATGACCAAGCGTCTTCTGATTGTTCTCGTGTTTTTGCTCGCCGCGTGTGGCGGCGCCAACGCCGCAACTACCACAACAGCCGACGAGGGCGGGGCCACGACCACGACGGTTGCCACATCTACGACTGAGGACGAAAGCACCAACGAAACCGTCGATCTCTCCGACATGCCTCAGGAGTGCATCGATGCTTTCGTTCACTTCCTGCAGGCGATCGAACCGGTGGTCGAAGACTTCGATTTCGAGACCGCCACGATGGACGACATAACAGCCATGAGCACCGAGCTGGAACCGCTAATAGAAGGCCCCACTGCTGAGATGGATGGCCTCAATTGCCCGGATGTCGACGCCACCGACGAGGAGGCGTTTGCGGCCATGATCGACATAGCTGAGCGAGAAGCCCCAGGGACCGTCGCCTATTTCCAATGGATTGAGACTTTCGCCTCGAGCGAGGGAGGCGAAGTTGCAAGCAGCGGAGACTGCGAAACCGATATCGAGGCCATGGAGGCCCTCATCGCCGACAAGGAGACGATGGGCAGCCTGACCTTTCCCGAGCTGACCGGGTTCGGGGAGCTGATGACGGCGATCACCACCGAGTGCAGTGCCGATCGCGTCGAGGAGTTCTTCGATCAACCTGAGGTCGAAGCGTTCATGAACTCCGGAGGCTGAGTGCATCCCCGGTGGTGACACCAGGGCCGGGAGACATTGGCGGGATCGGGTAATGGCGCGCATGAGTCCAGAGGAACGCCGACACGCGATCGTTGATGCTGCGCTGGCAGTTGCCCTCAGGAAGGGCTTGGCGGCGACCACAGTGAGGGATGTGGCCGCCGAGATGGGTACGTCGAGCGGGCTCATTCACCACTACTTCGAGTCGATGGACGATGTCCTGGCTGCCGCATTCGAGAAGGCAGCCGCGGCCGACCTGGCCGTGACAACGGCGGCGATGGACTCGTCGAACGATCCGATCGACAAGCTCGTCGCGTACCTCGTCTCGTATACGAGGGTCGACCAGGACTGGGCGTTTCAGGTCTGGCTGGACGCTTGGGCCGAGGCCGCCCGCCGGCCCGCCGTCCAGAAAGCGTCGGTGAATCTCAATGTCGCGTGGCAACAACTTCTGGTGAAGGCGATCGAGTCCGGGATCGAGCAGGGGGTCATGACTTGCTCCGAACCGGAGGCAGCCGCCTGGCGGATCTTGTCATTGCAGGATGGCCTTTCGCTGCAGGTAGTGGCCCACGGCACGATCCTCGATCGGATCACTGTGAGCGATTGGGTGGCCCGCCTGGCCGAGATGGAACTAGGCCTCGCCGAAAGATCCCTGGAGGAACGTAGGCAGTAGGCAGATGTCAGTCGGCAGTAGGCAGTAGGCAGGAAGTAGGGGGCGGTGGTCGAGCCGCCATCGAGGGTGAGCGAGGAGCAGCGAAGAGCACCGAAGGAGGGGGAGACGGCGTTCTTTGTCATGTGAGCATCGGTCCCTACGTTCTTTGGCGCCACAGCTACCAATACGACGTTGTGAGGCCAAAGAAGGTGTAGAGCGACGCTCACATACCAAAGAAGAGGAGCGGAGGCCGAGCGTCCTTCGCTGATTCTGGAATACGCGCTGCTGCCGGTTCGTCTCGAATTCTTGGCCTAGTCTGCCCGACCCCATGGCGGTGCGGCCTCAGACACCCGGCGAGTTCAAGAGAACACTGCGCAAACTGGCAGAAGCCGACAGCAATCTCGCTGCTGCGATCGACCGTTTCGGCGAACCTGAGTTCTGGCATCGCCAACCCGGCTTTGCCACCCTGGTCCTGTTCATCCTCGAACAGCAGGTATCACTGGCGTCCGGAGCAGCGGCATTCAACCGGCTTCGGGCCCGTGTGGGGGACGTCATTCCTGCGGCCATCTTGATCCCCAGCGACGAGGAGTTGCGGGCCGACGGGTTCTCGCGGCAGAAGAGTCGGTATGTGAGAGAACTGGCCCGAGCCGTCCTCGACGGACGTATCGACCTCGTCAGTCTCGAATCACGGCCCGACGATCAGGTCCGCCGGGAGCTGATCGGTCTCATCGGGATCGGACCATGGACGGCCGATGTCTACTTACTCTCGTGTCTGAGGAGGCCCGACGTCTGGCCGGTTCTCGATCGGGCTCTGCAGGTTGCGACGGGTGAGGTGCTCGGGCTCGAGACGATTCCCGATTCCGCGGTGTTGCTCGAATTGGGGGAGCGATGGCGTCCCCACCGATCAACCGCTGCCCGCCTGATGTGGCACTCCTACCTTTCCAAGCGAGGAAGGAAAGAGTCAGCTTTCGAGGTCTAGACGGTCACCGGGACGATCTTGGTTTCGGGGGCGTTGACGTTGGCCTCCCAGATAGCAGCCGGGTCCGGCACCTGCGGGGGGTCGCTGGGTGAGCCTGGATCGAGCGGCAGCCGCAGCTCGAAGCGAGTCCAGCTGTCCTGCCTTCTGTAGACGAGATCGCCCGACATCAGCCGGGCCAGCTGACGGGCCACCGCCAGCCCGAGACCGACCGAGTCCGGCTGGGCGACATCAGTGCGCGATCGGTAGTAGGGGTCAAAGATCTTGTCCTCATCCATACCAAGCACGCCGATCCCGTTGTCCATCACCGTGAGGTAGCCCATGTCATCGTGGGCCTCGATCTCGATCTTGACTTTGGCCCCGCCATATCGAGTCGCGTTCGTCAAGAGGTTGCGGATGATCTGCCTGGTTCGGAGGCCGTCGGCCATCACAATGGCGGACCTGTTGACGGTGATCGGTGGAGGCAGGGAAACCAGTCCGACCACGGAGTTGAGCTCGGCTTCGAGATCGATCGGCACCGTCCGAATCGTGAGGTTTCCCGAGGCTGCTCGTTCGGCGGTGAGCAGATCGTCGACCAGGTCGGATACTTCACGGCTGTGAGCCGAGATCACCGCTGCGATCTCGGTGACTTCCTCAGTCGAAAACGTGCCGGCGGCGTCTCTGAGAGCAGCCGAAAAACCGACCACGGCCGACAGAGGGGTGCGAAGTTCATGGCTGACGGCGGCGATGAAACGATCCTTGGCCGCAGCTAGCTCCTGCAGGCCTTCGCGGGCTCGGTCACGTTCCCAGGAGCCTGCCACCATGTCGGCAGCAGTGGTCAAAGCCTCGGTTTCGAGGTCGGTCCAATTGCCTTCCCGCCAGAAGTCGGAAAACCCGATGGTCCCGACCCACTTCCCTTCGATCATGATTGGAGCAGCGAGTTCCGAGCGAATTCCCTCCTCCTGATACCGGCTTCGGAGGGCCTCGGGGAGGTCCGCAACCCTGATCCGGACCGGGCGGCCAGCACCGAGTTCCACCGGCACCCAGGGCATATCGTCGTAGTTACCCGAACTGAATGAGCCGGTGTCACCAGGCACATTGGCGCCGAGAGCGTCGTGATTGATATGCCAGGTAATGCGGCCGTCGTCCTCGGTCCGGTTGACGTCGATATAGGCGTAGTCGGCGTCGGTGGCGTCGAGCAGCGCTGCGAGGGCGAGCTGCATTCCCTTTTCGTCTCTGCTCGTCAAGAGAAGGTGGGAGCACCGGGCCAAAGCCTTTTGGATGGCGAGGCTTTTCGCGACGCGCGCTGACGAGGCCCCCAGGCGATCGATGATCCGGACTGTCACGTACATGGCCAGGATCTGGCCGACAACTCCAAGAACTATTCGGCCTATCACGTGGGGGAGTGGCAGGTCTTGAAGGCTGAGCGAGGCCAGGGTGTAGGCACCCGTCCCGAGCGTGAACAGAACCACCGGCATGATCCTCCGGTTGACCCTCGTGGCGGCGAAGAGAATGCCCAAAAAGATCAGGAGGCCGAGAGTGGTGCCCGAGTCGAAGAAACTCGAGATCTCGCCGGTCCTCAACTCCACAAGCGAAAGGAAGGCGAAAATCACAGCCGGCCCGACAACTATTACCTCGGTTCGCTTGTCCCCGATCAGTTCGAAGGCGGCCAACGCGATGACGATGAGAACTGAGGCGATTCTGTAGGGAGCGGTGTAGCCCGGCGGTCCGATCAGGTACTCAACCGCGAGCACAGCAACGCTCACCACTAGGGCGGTCCAGAGAACGACCAGACGCGGCCGAATCAGGTCTGTGGCACGCACCGAATCCATTAGAGGGTCTTCGGCCTCAAACACCAAACAGTCAAAGGGTTTCGGCTGACTTCGCCCGTCCCAAATGGGTCGGAGTCCCCTACCCTCGTCTCCGTGACGGTTGCCCCGACACCAGAGCGGACTCTGGAAGCTGACTTGTCGGAATTGCGCTCGCGCAAGGACGAGTGGGCATCGGTGACCCTGGCGGAGAGGATCAGGCTGCTCGACGGAGTCGTTCGCAGGACAGATTTCGCAGCCGCCAGATGGGTGGAAGCGTCGTCCGCCGCCAAAGGATTTGGCGCCGGGTCGGATCTAGCGGGTGAAGAGTGGCTGTCGGGGCCTTACGGAGTCCTGGTTGGGGCCGGGGCGCTGCGGAAGTCACTGGAGAGGCTCAACCGGGGCCTGACCACCTATAAGAGAAGCTGGGTCTCGGCTGGTCCGGACGGCAGGACCGTCGTCAGGGTGCTTCCGGTGGAGTGGTGGGAGCCGCTGCTCTTGAGCGGTTATCGGCTTGATATGTCGATGCAGCCCGGCGTTACTCCGGCCAATCTCTCCGACCATACCGCGGAGCTGTATCGCAACTCACCGCAGGACGGTCGGGTGTGCGGGGTTCTCGGCGCCGGCAACATCGCCTCGATCCCTCCCCTCGACGTTATCTACAAGCTGTACGCCGAGGGTCAGGTCGTGGCTCTCAAGCTCAGCCCGGTCAACGACTACCTCGGTCCTATCTACTCGGAGATTTTCGCCGACTTCATCGACCGCGGCTTCTTGCGGATCTTCTATGGAGGCCATGAGGCCGGGGCGGTCATGGTCAACAGCCCCTACGTGGACACGGTTCACATCACCGGCAGCGCCACTTCGCACGACCAGATTGTCTACGGGAACCGACCGGAAGCGGCCGAGCGTCGCCGGCTCGGACAGCCCATCTTGGGCAAGCCGATCACCAGCGAGTTGGGGGGCGTGAGTCCGTTCATCGTGGTTCCCGGGCCGTGGAGCGAGGCCGACCTTCGTTACCAGGCCGAGCATTTCGTCACTCAGAAGATCTTGAACGGCGGCTTCAACTGTGTTGCAGCCCAGGTGCTGGTGCTGGCCGAGGGATGGGGTGCGGCCGATCGGTTCGTGCGCCACGTTCACGAGGTGATCGAGGAACTGCCCGCGAGGGTTTCGTATTACCCGGGATCGGATGCTCGGCGCCTCGCCGTTGCCGATCACCCATCAGCGGTTTCGATGGGTCGGTCTCGGGTCAGCCACTTGCGCGACCTCGATCCGGACGAATCCCATCCTGCCTTTGAGGAGGAGTTCTTCGCCGCCGCCTTCGCTTCGACCCGGTTGGCCCATGCAGATCCGGGGGGGTTCCTCGATGCCGCGATCGAGTTTGCTAACGAGCGTCTCGACGGGACTCTCAGCGCGGTAGTGATAGCCCACCCGCGGACGATCGTCGACCTCGGTCCGCGGTTCGAACAGTCGATCGCGAGGCTGCGCTATGGATCGGTGGGGGTCAACGTCTGGACCGCCTTCAACTTCCTGCAGCCGAGAAGTAGTTGGGGCGCCTATCCAGGCCACACCATTGAGGACGTGGGGAGCGGGATCGGCAACGTCCACAATGCGCTGCTGTTCGATTCCCCCGAGAAGACTGTCGCCCGGGGTCCTTTCCGTCCGCTTGGCCGCTCGGTCCTGGCTGGCGAGTTCCACCTTTCACCGAAGCCCCCCTGGTTTGTGACCTCACGCACCGGTCGCCGAACTGCGGAGTTGTTCACCAGGTTCTTGACCGATCACTCCGTGCGGCGGTTGCCGGGCATCTTCGCTTCAGCCTTAAGAAGCTAGAAGTCGGAAGGCGGAAGTCGGAAGCCAAAAAGCAGCTTGAGGCCCCCTGCCTTCCGTCTTTCGTCTTCCGACTACTGGCCTTTGAACTCCGGGGTTCGCTTTTCGACGAAGGCGGTCATTGCCTCCGTGAGGTCGTCGGAGAGGAGGAAGGCCGCGTTCCACACGGCTACATAGTCGAGGCCCTCGGCGACAGTCTGACCCTCGCCTGCCTTTAGGACCCTCTTGGCTCCCTGGACCACCAAAGGCGAGTTCACGGCAATGGTCTCGGCCAAATCCAAAGCTGCGATGAGAGTCGCGTTGGCGTCGGGGTATACATCGTTGACAAGGCCGATGCGAAGTGCTCGATCGGCGTCGATATCACGGCCGGAATACACCATCTCGGCAACGTGGCCCGGACCCACGATCGCCGGCAACCGCTGCAGAGTTCCTACATCCGCTACCAGGCCCATCACCGTCTCACGCACACCGAACTTCGCGTCGACTGCAGCCAACCGGATGTCGCATGCAGTGATCAGGTCGATTCCGGCCCCCAGGCAGTAACCGTGAATGGCGGCAATGACTGGTTTGGGGGAATCGGCCAACGACGTGAACGAAGCCTGCAATTCCCGTATCCGTCTGTACATCGCCATCCGCCGAGCGGCCTCGGACTCGCCCTCCGGGGCGAGGGTACCCAGCAATTGCAAGTCGATCCCGACAGTGAAGGCGGCGCCTCGCCCGGCTACGACGATGACCCTCACATCATCATCGGCTGACAGCGCAGCGGCCGCCGACGGGAGATCGGCCCACATGTCGGCGCTGAGAGCGTTCCTCTTTTCCGGCCGGTTCAACCAGATCAGGCCCGTGTGTTGGCGACGCTCGACCTCGATGTGTGAAAGTGTCACAGTTCGGCCGACCGCCACGCTTCTTTCAGCTTCACCCGTCTTCCAAACCGCAAGAGGCCACCTGCGTAGATGCGCGCTGAGAGTCGTACTAGCACGACGATTGAGAAGAGCGCAACTATCACCGTCGCAACATGCTCGACCGCCCCGATCCCATCGAGGGATTGGCGTATGGGCACCACGAAAGGGGCAGTGAACGGGATAAAGGAGGTGACACTGGCAAGCCTCGAGGTCGGATCATCGAGAGCGTTGATGCTCACGAAGAACCCGGCCACGGCCAGCATCGTCATCGGGAAGGCCGCCGACTGGGCATCCTCGGGGCGGCTTGCCAGCGACCCGGCTGCCGCATACGACACCGAGTAGACCGAAAAGCCGAGGATGAACCACAAAATCAGGAAGAGAAGCCCGTCGAGCGGGAGCCTGGGTATGTCGAGGGCGTCAGTCATGTTCACCAGAATGAACGCGAAGCCGATCGTGAGCACGAACTGCCCGATTCCGAGCAGGCCGATGCCGAGGACCTTGCCACCGAGCAGTTGCCAGGGGCGAAGAGTTGCGAGCAGGACTTCGACCACGCGATTGTTCTTCTCCTCGGTTACCCCGGTGAGAGTCCACGACCCGTAGGAGAGGATGGCGATGTACATCAGAAGCAGTCCGGCATAGGCGATCACGGGTCGGATGTCGCCCTCAGGGTCTTCGCCGTCCAGAGTCATCACTTCGAGCGGTGATGAGGAGAGGATCTCGATGACATCGGCCGCGGCCTGGCCGTTCTCCTCCACCAATCGCTGCAGGCGCACCGATCCGGCGGCTCGCTGAACGCTGTCGACGAGCCCGTTGCCGGAGAAGCCGGTTCGCTCCTGGAGGACGGTGGCCCCGTCGATGAGAACGAGATCGACCTCCCCGGCGGAGAGCGCCTGCTCTGCTTCATCGAGGGTGGTGTAGGGAACCGTCTCGTATAATTCGGGCTCGTCTCCCTCCTCGGCCTCGGCAATGGCGAGATCGTGGGCTGCGTTGACGATGGGCTCGTTGTCCTCGCCGACGACTCCGATCTGATGGGTGGCGGCTTCGCCCCCGAGCAACTGGGGCACCACCAATGCCGCGGCGACGAGAACCAGCGTGACGACACAGGAGATGATGAACGACTTCGACCGGCCCCGCTCCCGAAGCTCCCGCATGGCGACGAGTCTCATTCCCCCGATACCGCTGATCGTCCTCATGCGACGGTGTCCAGGAAGATCTCTGAGAGGCTCGGCGAGGTGTAAACGAAGCGTCGGATCGAACCCGATGCCAGGGCGTCTCCGAGCACCCCGCGGACGTCGACGTCTGACCCGATCAGGAGTTTGTGGCGGGCGCCGTCTCGTTCCGCTCTGATGACACCGTCAATCTTCTCAAGGAGACGGGCGTCGGGATTGGTCAACTCGATCTCGAGATGCCGAACCGGAGACGAGTCCTTGAGTTCGACCACGGACCCGCTTTTCACGATCTTCCCGCGATGGATGATGGCGACGTCCTCACAGAGGTCTTCGACCAGGTCGAGTTGGTGCGATGAGAACAAGACCGCCGCTCCCCGGGCCGCCCGCTCACGAAGCACCTCGGCCATCGTATCGACGCCGAGCGGGTCGAGACCGGAGAAGGGCTCGTCGAGTACGAGCAACTCGGGGTCGTGGACCAGGGCCGCAGCCAGCTGAACCCGCTGCTGGTTGCCGTGGGACAACTTCTCGACCTGGTCGGTGGTGCGATCGCCCAGTCCAAGGCGGTCCAGCCACTTGCCGGAGCTCTCCCGAGCATCCGCGGAGCCCATGCCGTGCAGGGTCCCCAGATAGGTGAGCTGGTCGGCGGCCTTCATCTTCGGGTAGAGGCCCCGGGTTTCCGGCATATACCCGAACCGGAGCCTCTCGTCGGGCCCGATCGGCTTGCCTTGCCAAGAAACCGAACCAGCATCAGGCGTGAGGAGACCGAAAACGGCCCGCATGGTCGTGGTCTTGCCGGCCCCGTTCGGACCTAGAAAACCGAGCATCCGGCCGGGTTGGACGCTGAACGAGCACCCATCGAGGGCCTTGATATTGCCATAGGCCTTGGAGAGGCCCTCGATCTGGAGCATTGACCGAACGGTAGCCCACCCGGCTGGAACGAAATTCCTGGCCGGGCCCCGATGCTGCGCTCAGGGAAGCAGGAGACCGTTCTCGTGACGCTTGACCACCCCGGCGGTAGGTCAAGCGTCACAAGAAGGGTCAGACCTTCTCACACTTTTCTTAATGGGTCCTCAGGTGGCTCAGAGACCTGGGTGATTATCTATGAGGGTGTCGCACCAAGGAGCTTTCACAATGACATCCCGTTCTTTTCAATTGCTGTCGATAGGGCTCGCCGCCCTCGTGCTGGTTGGTGCCTGCAGCGGAGTTGCGGCAGACGACGGCGGGCTGGCCACTCTCGAGGGTGGCGATTCCGACGAGACCACGACAACCACCGCCGCTGCCACGGAAGCGGACACCGAGGAAGCGGCGCTGGAATTCTCCCAGTGCATGCGCGACAACGGTGTACCTGACTTTCCCGATCCCAATTTCACGCAAGGCGGCGGTGGAATCATCGTGGGCGGACCCGACGGCGAAGGCCCCGGATTCGACCCCCAGTCCGACGAAGTGCAGGCAGCATTCGAAGCCTGCGGGGACGTTCTCGAAGGGGCGGCCTTCGGCCCCGGTGGTGGCAACTTCGATGCCACTGAACTCCAGGACAACCTTCTGGCGATGGCAGAATGCCTGCGGGACCAGGGTCTCGAAGTGGACGACCCCGATCTCTCCAACTTTGGACCTGCCGCCGGTGGCCCTCCCCCCGACACCGATGAGATCGAATCTGAGGGTGGCCAAGGTCCGGGGGGGCAGGGGTTCTCGATCTTTGGAGATCTCGACATAGACGACCCAGACGTGCAGGCGGCCATGGAGACTTGTCAGGGAGAGTTCGGCTTCGCGCCCCCCTCGGATGCTGTCACCGAGGATGGTGAGGGCTGATGGATGACCCCCAGAGCGGAAAGGCACCGGGTTCCCCACTCGAGTTGCAAGGGAACCAGTTGACGGGAGACCCGGTCCAGAATTCAAGGCCCCAGGATTCACGGCCGATTGCGGCCACTCCGACCCTGCCGACCCGAAGCGACGATCACCACCTCGGCAAGGCCGACGAGAGCGCGCTTTCGATCCAGCTTCTCCGAAGGAGCCGCAAGCCCCTGGTCTGGTCGGTCGTCGGCGCGGTGGGGATCGCCTTGCTGGTCTTCGTCGGCCTCCGATTCCTTGGCGACCCGGTAGAGAACGAGGGAGTGGAGGCAGGACCTGTCGCGACGAGCGAGATCCAGGTCCGTGATCTGGCAGAGAGCGAGGAGTACACGGGCCAACTCCAGTATGACGATGCGATCCCCGTGGCTGCCTCCGGAAGCGGCTATCTAACCGGGTTGGTCGGGGACGGCGAGACCATCGAACGGGGTGCGGTGGTGTACCGACTCTCGAACGATCCTGGGGAAGCCGAACTCCTCACTGCTCAGCAGCAGGTGGCATCGGCTGAGTCACAGGTCGCCAGTGCCAGCGAACAAAGCTCAGCCGTCTCGGCCGGGCCCGGCGCTGCCGAACTCTCATCGGCGCAAGCGTCGCTCGCCCAGGCCCAGCTGTCCCTTCAGAACCTGACGGCACCGGCCTCCCAGGCTGAGATGACCGCAGCCCAGGCCCAGCTCGGTCAGGCCGATGCCGCCTACGCCGACCTGTTCGACGGTCTCAGCAGTTCGGAGTCGAACGCTCTCCAGGGCGAAGTAACTCGGGCCGGCCAGAGCTATGACCAGGCGGTCACCGGCCGCGACCTTGCCTGGATCACGCTCCTGACCGCTCAGGCCTCGTATTGCGGGTTGGCTTCGGTCCCGGTCGATGGCCTTTGCGCTCTCAGCGATCTGCCCCTGACTGACTCCGACATCTCGGCTCTCACTGTCGCGGTGCAGACCTCGCTGGCCGCTGATCCCGCCACGGTGCAGGTCATCCAGACCTTCATCACCGGCAGCAACTCGTATGACGTCGCGGTAGTCGCAATCGACAACGCCGCTACCGCCTGGGCAAACGCGCAGGCAGCCCTCGACGAGGCGTCAGCCGCGCCCGCCCAGGCCGACATCGATCAGGCTCTGGCCGCGATCTATCAGGCCCAGGACAACCTGAACCTGCTCCTGGCCGGTCCTTCCGCCCTCGAGGTGACCCAGGCCGAGGCCAACCTCGCGTCGGCCGAAGCCCGCCTCGAGGAACTGCTTGAAGGGGCGACGGCGGCCGAGCGGCGGCAGGCCGCGGCCGCTGTCGAGAGCGCCAAGATCTCCCTCGAGATCAGCCGTCTCCAACTCGCCGATCTAGTGGCAGCACCCACTGCCGTGTCGCTCTTCTACGGCGAGGAGATCTCATGGAGAACCCTCGCCATGGGTTCGAGTCCGGGTAGCGATATCCGTCAACTCGAGGAGAACCTGGCTGCACTCGGATTCGATCCCGACGGCGCGATGGTCGTAGACGACATGTTCGACGAGGCGACCGAACAGGCGGTCATGCTTTGGGAGGAATCCCTCGGCACCACCGTCGACGGTTCCGTTTCCGCCTCGGACCTGGTCTATTCGCCCGGTCCCGTGAAGGCTGGCGCCGCAGGCGAAGGCATCGAGTTGGGAATGGCGGTCAGCAGCGGGGCGATGCTCGTGGATCTCGTTGCCGTGAGCAAGGTGGGGATCGATTCGACTGGAAGCGAGAGCGTCGAGAGCACACAAAAAATCGTCCTGCAACTGCCGGTCGACGATCGCGACCTGATCGAGGACGGAACCGCGGTCGTGCTGGAGTTGGCCGACGGCACTGAACTCGACGCGGTGGTGAGCACGATCGGAGCCCCGGTGACGGGCGAATCCGGGTCGACAGTGGAAGTGGTTGTGGTTCCTGTCGAGCCCATCGACGACGCCTGGACCGGCACCAACGTGTCGGTTCACGTCACCTCCGACCTCGCCGAGCAGGTGCTGACGGTTCCGGTTAGCGCGTTGCTCGCTTTGGTGGAGGGCGGCTACGCGGTCGAGGTGATCGACGCCGGCGACTCGACCCGGCTGGTCGCGGTCGAGACGGGGATGTTCGCCAACGGTGTCGTCGAGATCAGCGGTGAGGGTCTGTCCGAGGGCCTGCTAGTGGTGGTCCCGGAATGACCATCATGACGCGGCTCCGGCAGCGGGGGGCGGTGACGACCGATGGCGGCGGCTGGACCCCCGGTGATGGCCCGGGTCCTGCCCTCGAGTTGCGAGATGTTGCCAAGGAATATCCGGGCAGTCCTCCGGTGCGAGCCCTCGACGGCGTATCCCTCCGGATTGACCGCGGAGAGCTGGTGGCCGTGGTGGGTCCGTCTGGAAGCGGCAAGTCGACGATGCTCCACATGATGGGCACCCTCGATCGACCGAGCACCGGGAGGGTGCTGGTGGATGGGATCGACACCACAGATCTCAATGACAAGGCCTTGTCTGCTCTGCGGGGCCGCAAGATCGGTTTCGTGTTCCAGCGGTTCTTCCTGCTCCCAGGGACCAATGCGATCGACAACGTCGCCAACGGCCTTCTCTATGCGGGCGTCTCCCCGGGCGAGCGTCGGGTAGCCGCCGTCGACGCCCTGCACAGGGTCGGCCTCGGGCACCGAGTGAACCATCTTCCTTCCGAGCTATCGGGTGGCGAACTGCAACGGGTGGCGGTAGCCCGTGCCCTCGTTCACAACCCGGCCTTCGTTCTGGCCGACGAGCCGACCGGGAATCTCGACTCGCGCTCGAGCGAGGCGATCATGGATCTCCTGCGGGGTCTTCACGCCGAGGGCGCCACGATCGTCCTGATCACCCACGACAGGGGCATCGCCGCGTCATTGCCTCGCCAGATCCAGGTACTGGACGGCCGGATTAGGGCCGACGACGGAGTACTCGTATGACCACAACGGGCCAGCTGGCTGTCATCGATCCGGTTCCACCCAGCCGGCTGCGCCTGGTGGATGTGGGCCGAGTCGCGGTTTCGGGACTTCGCGCGCGTAAGTTGCGATCGGCCCTATCGGCACTTGGAATCGCCATCGGCATCGCGTCCCTGGTTGGTGTTCTCGGGCTCTCGGAGTCATCCAAGTCCGACCTCCTCGACCAGTTGTCGGCCTTGGGCACGAACCTCCTGGTGGTCCAGGCAGGTTCCGGTTTCGGATTCGGCGACGCTTCACTTCCGGAAACTTCGACCGGGATGGTCGACCGGGTGGAAACCGTCGAGCACGTAGCTCCAACTGTTCCGGTAACCGGCGCGGTCTATCGCTCGGACCTCATGCCCGAAGGCCAAACCGGGGGGATGACCATCATCGCTACCAATTCGTCTCTTCTCGAAACCCTCAATGGCGAAATGGCCGACGGAGTTTTCCTGGGTGGTGCCAGCAATGAGTACCCGGCGGTGGTGCTCGGAGCGGTGGCAGCAGAGCGACTCGGAATCGACGAAGTTGGAGCCGGCACCCTGATCTGGATGGCCGACACCTGGGTCGAGGTGATCGGAATTCTCGAGCCGTTTGTGTTGGCGACGGATCTTGATCGCTCGGTGTTCATCAGCCTGCAGGTGGCGATCGACTACTTCGACAGCGATGGCATTCCCACCGCCCTTTATCTAAGGGTTGACCCGGACTGGGTCAACCAGACGAGAGATATCCTGCCCGCGACCGTAGATCCCGAGAACCCGGAGGAGGTCGAAGTGACTCGACCATCCGACGTCCTCGAGGCAGAGGCGGCGGCCGAATCTGCCTTCTCCAGTTTGTTTCTGGGCCTCGGGGCGGTGGCCCTTCTGGTCGGGGGAATCGGAATCGCCAACGTAATGGTCATCGGGGTGATCGAACGACGGGGAGAGATTGGACTGCGCCGCGCAGTCGGTGCCACCAGAGCGCACATCCGCCGTCAGTTCTTCACCGAGGCTCTGATTCTGTCGGCCATCGGCGGGCTGGCCGGTGTGGCTATCGGCTCGGCGGTCACCGCCGGATACTCCAGCATCCAGGGGTGGCGGGTGGTCATTCCGGGAATCGCTCTTGGTGGGGGAGTGCTGGCGGCGCTCCTGATCGGGGCCGGCGCGGGAATCTATCCCGCCATGAGGGCGGCCCGAATGTCGCCCACCGAAGCGCTCCGGGCCGAATGAGCCTGTCGATAGCCGTCGAGAACCCACCACAATGAAACGATCGCCATGCTCAGCGCCAACACCCGCCCGATGACCCCACTCGACGCCCTGAGCGGCAGCCGGGTCCTGGTGATCGAGGATGATCCGCGGGTCCGGCGTTCCCTGGAACGTGCCCTGCGGTCCGAAGGCATGGTGGTCACCATTGCCTCCGATGGTGCCGAAGGGCTGGAGGTGGCGAGCCGCCTGGAAGCGGACGTTGTCGTCCTCGACGTTGTCATGCCGGTCATAGATGGTCTCGATGTTGTGCGCCGACTCCGGGCTCGGGGCCTTCGGATTCCGGTCCTCATGCTCACCGCTCGCCACGGTGTGTCCGACCGGGTCGCCGGCCTGGACGCCGGGGCTGACGACTATCTGGTGAAGCCGTTTGCTCTCGACGAATTGCTGGCGAGGTTGCGGGCGCTGCTAAGGCGCACCTCCTTCTCCCTTGATTCCTCGCGCCTACAAGTCGGCGATCTAGTGCTCGATCCGGCGGCCCGCACAGTCACAAGGAGCGATAGCGAAATTCAGTTGACCAAGACTGAGTTCGATCTGCTCGAGTTGCTCATGCTCAACGCCGGGATCGTTCTATCGCGAGATCTGATCCTCGAGCGGATCTGGGGAATCTCGTTCGAGACGTCCTCGAACGCGCTCGACGTGTACATCGGCTATCTGCGGCGCAAGACCGAGGCCGGTGACCATCTCCGCTTGATCCACACCGTGTGGGGGGTCGGCTACGTAGTGAAGGCACCGTGAGCCTGAGGGGTCGCATCGCGTTGCTGGCGGCCGGTGCGGTTGCACTGGCGGTGGCGGTCTCGACTCTCGCCGCGTATTTCGCCACCGGCAGCATTCTCCGCGGCGAGATTGATGAACGGCTGGCACTGCGGGCCAGCTTGGTCGAGCAGGCAGCAGCAGCCGGGGTCATGTTCACCGCTCCATTGCCTCCGGACATCCCAATCTCGCTTGCTCGCCTTGTCGCGGTCGACAGCATCCTCCAGGTGATCGAGCCGTCCGGTCAGGTAGTGGTGTCGATGGTCGGAATGGTGCCGCTGCCTGTGGAGGCGGTCGACCTGTCGGTGGCACAGGGCGGCATGCGGACGCTGCGCACAGTGAATTTGGGCGACGAACGATTCCGGATGGTCACCGCCCCCATGGTCGGAGGTGGCGCCGTTCAGATCGCAATGTCCCTGGCCGAGGCAGAAGGAACATTGACCGGCCTGAGGCTCGTGCTTCTAGGGGTTGGACTTATCGGGGTGCTGGTGGCGGCCTGGATCGGATGGTTGATTGCCAATCGGGTCCTGCGCCCCATCAATGATTTGACGAATGCAGCGGAGACGATTGCTTCGACCCATGAATTGAGCACGCGGATACCTGAGCCGGGCCGGGACGAGATCGGACGATTAGCCGGGAGCTTCAATCGGATGCTCGACGCGCTGGAGGACTCGAGAAGTCGCCAGCAACAACTCGTCACCGATGCCAGTCACGAGTTCCGAACGCCCCTCACCAGCCTGCTCACGAACGTCGAGACCTTGTCGCGCCATGACGATTCTTTCGCTCCCGAGGATCGGGCACGGGTGCTCGAGGACGTCGCCTTCGAACTCAGGGGCCTTTCCTCGTTGGCCGAAGAGTTGGTCGACCTGGCGACCGACCCCACGGGCGGGGCCCGGAATGTTGAGGACTTTCGTTTGGAGGAGATCACCGCTGAGGTCGTCGGAAGAGAGCGCCGCAGGACCGGCCGCCAGATCGACGTCGACCTGGTGTCCGACGGGGGTCCGGAGTCAGGCGGTCAGTCGGGCTATCCCGAGCTGGTCGCGAGGGCGATTCGCAATTTGATCGACAACGCCCACAAGTGGAGCCCACCGGACACTCCGCTGCTTGTCACCGTGAGCGAGAGGAGGTTGACAATGGCCGACCACGGACCTCGAATCTCAGAAGGCGACAAGCCATTGGTTTTCGAAAGGTTCTACCGGTCAACCGAGGCCAAGGCGACTCCTGGATCGGGCCTCGGTCTCTCCATCGTCAAGCACATGGCCGACATACATGACGGCCGGGTGTTCGTCGATGACGCCCCGGGCGGCGGAGCCGTGGTCGGCTTCGAGCTCTCATGAGGAGCGGTATACCTTCAGATCGAAGTGACGGTGGCACTCCATGTTGAGACGGGGGGCTGGGTCCTTCCGTACTGCTGATCCCGGGCCTCGGCTACGCCTCGCGGTGTTGGCGGGAAGAGGCTCCACTGGCCGACGGCTGGCAGCTGTGGAAAGTCGACCCGCGGGGAGCCGGCAGGTCACCGAAGCCCGGACGGCCCGTACACGATCGCGGAATGGCCGAGGACATCGCTACAACCGTTGGCGACCACGGTCCTTTTCATGTCGTGGGCCATGCATCACGATTGGGCGCGTTCCAGGATCGGGCAAAGGCGCGTTCCAAGGTCAACGTTTGAGAGGGCGAAAACCTAGCCGCCGTATGGGTTCAGGAGGTTTCCAACCGGTCCCACGTGGGCGGGATGGGTTGACAACGCGGTTGGAAACTCGGCGTCGCCGGTCTCGGGGGTTCAGGATAGGAGGGGTGGGGGTGGTTCTCGGTGGTGCCGGGCTGGTAGTTCCGCCCTGAGGCGCCTCGAGGGCGCGTCCGTTCACGACTTGATGCGAGGTCGGGGTGGCGGGAGGCGGCTTCTAGCCGGTGTGTTGGAGAGGCCGCCCGGTGTCGGCGTGGTCGACGTGGCTGGGTGCGAAGACGGCTTCGGTTCGGGCGTTGCGGTAGGTCTGCCAGGCGAGCATGGAGAGTTGGTGCTTTTCGAATCCGAAGTGGTGGAGGCGTTCGCGGGGTAGGGGGTCGTCGATGGTCCGGTTGGCGGATTCGGCTGAGCTGCGCAGGGGTCGTTGGATGTCGGCGAAGACCGGGTCGGTTTCGGGAAAGGCGCGGAGGTGTTCGGGCCGGTTGTACCCAGTGAGCTGGTCTTCGGCGGTCTGGTCGACGCGGATGCGGACGTAACCGTCGGTCTTTCCGGTGGCTGGGTCGGTGATGACGTCGTATTCGGCGAGCACTCGATAGCCGTTGTCACTTCTGTTCTGCCGTCGGTTGATGCGCCGTCGTTGGAGCGGTTGGAGATGTTGGTTGCCGTCAACGTCGAAAGTCCGTCGGGTTCTCAACCGGTTGAGGTCGTGTGAACGTCCTGATTGCCAGCGTCACCAGCAGCGCAGGCATCACGAGCGTCCAGGCGCTCGGCACGAACCCGAGGGCGCAACCGGCGATGACTAGCACCTTGGACAATCGGACGTTCCCTTTCACCAGAAACCCGCCCGCGAGGATCAGGAGGGCCCCACCCCATAGGGTGGGCAGCCAGAAGAGCAGAGGCGCTGGCACATCGAGACGAGCGACCCCTTCACCCATACCGAGAATGAACAGACCTGACGCAGCCGAGACAGCCAGCACACGATCGAGTCGACCAGCAAACACGATGACCTCCGAGCAGCCACGTGACCGTCTCCAACCGGAGCACCGCGGTTGTGCAGTCCTACCCCGCCAGGTTGAGGGCACCTCAATCGGGCCGGAGAATCAGTACCCACGGTAGCCGTGTTGGTATGACCTCTACTGACCGTCACCAGGTAGAGGGTGACTCTTGACGATGCGCTTCAACTCCTCTGCTGCGGTGCGGATTGTGATCCTGGGTCCGTGGCGGGTGTCTTCGAATGCTTTTTCGACTTTGCGGCTCGACCCGTATTCGTGGAGGAGGACCATCCACACGAAGACACCCACAGCGGATAGGTGCTGGGACGGCGCCCTGTTCCTCGGAGCGGTCGGGGTAGTCGATCTCCCGAGCTGCCGCCAGTCGCTACCTTTTCGTCTTGTTCGTCTGGGTGAGATCCTGAGGTGCCCTGTTGATGACTCTCGAAGGCAAGGCCGCGTTTGTGAGTGGCGGAAGCTCTGGAATCGGTCGAGCAATCAGCATTGCTCTCGCTGATCGAGGCGTTGGGGTAGTGGTTGCTGATATTGATCTTGAAGGCACGCGTCTGACTGTTGATGAAGTCGAGGCTCGGGGCGGCAGGGCGGTTCCACAGCGATGCGATGTGACGTCCTCAGTGGACCTCAAAGCTGCGTTCGACCGTGCTGTTGATGAGTTTGGTCGCCTTGACATCGTGTGCAACAACGCCGGCATCGGCGGGGACAACGCCTGGCTCACCGACGAGGCCAGTGACTGGAGACGTGTAGTCGACGTCGACCTCGTCGCAGTCATCGACGCGACCAGACTGGCTATCCATGCTTTTGGTGTCGACGGCGGCGTGATTGTTAACACGTCGTCTCTGATCGGCCTCTATCCGATGGCTGCAGCACCGATATACGGGACTGCGAAGGCCGGCGTCATCGCCCTTACCCGCTCGCTCGGGAGCCTGGCCGAAGAGCGGAATATCAGAATAAACGCGATCTGTCCCGAACTTGTCGACACCCCTTTGGCCGAACGCGGCATGGGCGCAGAAGCCATGAACGAACTTCGTGAATCAGACAGCGTTCTCACGCCCGATCAGATCGCCGAGGTGGTTGTCGATGTGATCACCGACACAACCAAAGCAGGTGAGATCATCCAGGTGACCGCAAGTGACGGCGCCCAGTGGGTCGATCTGACCCCCAGAACATGATCGGCGTACCCGCGTCCACCCACCGGGCCGTACGCCCGAAATGCGGACGAGTCGTGCGACCTCGGTACCAAGGCGACCACCATCGGCATGCTCGCCACGCTGATCCTTCCCACCTCAGGGTCGGCGTCGGACGCTGCGCGGTTTGGTTCGGTTTATTGCGCCCCTCGAAGACCGAGGCTGGGACCTGCCGGTTCTGCTCTGAAGGGTTCCGACGGTCACTTGTGCGTGTCACGCGAGCCGGACCCGAAGCACCCAGACAAATCTGAAGTGGTCAACAACGGACAAGAGTGGACACGGTTTGCAGTCTTGCTTCCACCGAAGGCGTGAACACGAGGGGTCGTCG
>DATLEZ010000085.1:0-6577 GCA_035525055.1 Acidimicrobiia bacterium
CCACCTTCAAGGCCACATCTGCCTCCTCGCACAGGGCTCAGAGGCCAAGGATGCGGTCTCACTCAGGCGGTGTCAGACATGTCTCCGGAACGTCCGACATGTGTCCAGAACGATCCGCAAGACATCTCCCCGGTTAGAACACCCCTTTGGCTAAGGCTCTCGGTCACCTGGCTGACAGGGTGGTTGACACTGAGATTGGAGGGGTGCGAAAACTCAAAGGTGGCGCTGGCGACAAAGATCCGATCGCAACCGATCAGTTGATTAGTGGCCTTTATGTGCATCCGGAGGCGCGCCGGCCCGCTGCGGTGATCAGCCCGGCCGAATCACTGAAACTAAGAAGGTTTCTTTAGACTTCAAACATGCCCGACTTTATTGCAGAGCGAGTCGTCGAGGTGGATACGGCGCATGACGTCGAGCCGGGTAGTCAGAACGTCACGTTTGACCAGGCGACCGAGAGAGAGCGTGCCCTGCCGATCACTCCGGTCAAGTCGCCGGCGTAGCCTCCCGATAAGACGTCTTCTCAAGACGAGGGATCCCTGGAACGGTCTCCAGACCTGCGCAGACTCTGGGCGGCAGCTATGAGTCCGCCAGCTACGAGTCCGGTGATTACACCCGCTCCGACGACTCGAGCAGCCTCGCGCACAGCTTCCATATCTAGCTTGATCCCGGCCGGCAACGGCTCCACCTTGAAGGTACTCCAGGCAACCAGCGCGATCGCCCCCCCACCGAGAATCCATATATGGCGACGCATGGTCCTATGACGGTTGTATTGCTCAAGTTCGGGGTCGAGCACCCTGACGAAGTCAACGATCACCCGAACCAGACCGTAGGCCACCATGACGATGACCCATATCACCGTGGAAGCAGGCATATCATCGAAGAGCGTTACTAAGCCGATGCTTCCGAAGACCACGACGGTCCAAATAGCTTCGGAGTGCTCCTTGACCCAATCAGACAAACAGTGGCCTCCATTCGCCCTTCAGGCTAGAGAACCGACCCAACGAGAAGCACCTCACCGGCAGCCACCGGAACTGATGGTCGCATAACGCGCGTTCGCGTCCCGCAAATCCGACCGATTGCCCGCTCCATATCCGGCGCTTTGCGCTCCCCGTCCTCGTTGGCTGGGCCCTCGGTCACCGGGCTGACAGGGTGGTTGACACTGAGATTGGTGGGGTGCGAAAACTCAAAGGTGGCGCTGGCGATGCGAGCTCGATCACCCCATGCACAGTGATCTCGTCTGCAGGCCACCGTCGTTGGGGGTCTGCTGTGTCATGCCTGGACCTCCTCCCCTGGGACTGTAGCCACCCGCCGACGGGCCGCTGTGTTGTCGGGTGGTCCATCTGAGTCTGATAGTGGATGTTCCCTGAGATCCGAAAACCTGTAGATGGCACTGGCGATGCTGTCTGGATCGCACGGCCGGCCGGTCCACGCGTGCCACCGTGGTTAAACGTCTGGTTCCATTGAGTGGCCACTGACATCGCTGTCGTCGAGACGTGCCCGAAGAGGCGACACTCTGGACTTGGTGCTTCGGGGTAGCGAGACAGGGCTGGTTCATTCGCTTCGGTTGAACTTCCATGCCGCTGCGGCGAGGAGCACCAAACCGATTATGCCGACGACTAGGACCTCTTCGCCGATGGTCATTGTGTGTCCGAATACGGTGACGCCGAGCCCGGCGACGGCTAGCTCGGATCCCAGCATGACCTGGCGGATGGCGTCGACTCCGTAGGTGACGGGGTTGGCTTTGGAGAGGATTTCCATCCAGACCGGGACACTGTCGACGGGGAAGAAGACTCCGGCGAGGAATACCAACGGGAAGACGAGGAGCTGGATCATCATCTGCACACCCTGTTGGGATCGGACATAGGAAGAGACGAGGATGCCCAGCCCGGACACCGCAAGTGAAAGGATCACCGCTATCGGAACCAGCCGGATGATGACGCCAAACGACAGGTCGACTCCGACAAGCGGGCCGATTGCGAGGAGCAGCACTGTTTGGGTGAGGCCGATGGCGGCGGCGCCGACGGACTTCCCGAGGATGATTCCGGTGCGGCTGACGGGAGCGACCAGGATCTCGCGCAAGAATCCGTCCTCCCGGTCTGAGGCCACCGAGATCCCGGCGGCGAGTGCTCCGGTGACAACGGCCATGGCGACGAGACCCGGATACATGAACTGCATGAGGTCGATGCCGCCGGTCATGGCACCGACGATGTTGGTGAAGCCGGCGCCAAAGATGGCGAGAAACAGGAGAGGGAAGACGATGGAGGCCGCCACCCGGGAGCGGTCCCTGATGAAGCGGAGGAGCTCCCGGTAGGCCACAACCCAGGTACCTCGGTAGACCTCGATCAACGCCGCCTCCACCTACTCGACTTCTTCGGTCGCTCATCGGAGCCGGTCTCCTCGCGGATCGCGTGTCCGGTGAGCTCCAGGAATACGTCGTCGAGCGTGGGCCGGCGGACACTGATCGACTGCAACGGGAGCTGGAAACTGCGGATGAACCCGGGAAGGAAGTCTTCTCCATTGGGCACCTGGAACGTCACCGAATCGCCAACGATGGTCGGATCCAGTCCGTGGCGGGCGCGCACCTGGTCGGCTGCCGCAGTAGGGGAGGGGGACGCAATGGTGATCAGGTCACCACTCACGGCGGCCTTCAAACCTTCGGGTGTGTCCAATGCGACGATCTGACCGTGGTCGATCACCGCGATGCGATCGCAATTCTCGGCCTCGTCCATGTAGTGAGTGGTGAGAAAGATGGTCAGTCCATCGGTGGCGCGAAGCTCGCCCAGGTATTCCCAGATACGGCGGCGGGTTTGGGGATCAAGACCGAGTGTTGGCTCGTCGAGGAACAGCACTCTGGGCTGGTGGAGTAGCCCACGGGCGATCTCGAGACGTCGGCGCATGCCACCCGAGAACGACCTGACGTCGTCGCCGCGCCGCTCCCACAGCTCCACCATGGTCAGCAGCCGCCGAACCTGCTGCTCGCGCACGTCTGCGTCGAGCCCGTAGGCGTATGCGTGAAAGCGAAGGTTTTGCTCGGCGGTCAAAGTCTCGTCGAGGGTGGGTTGTTGAAAGACGAGCCCGATAGACCGCCTCACCGCACGCTCTTGCCTCACCGTGTCCAGACCGGCGATACTCGCTGTCCCGCTGCTGGGTCGGAGCAGCGTGCACAGCATGTTGATGGTGGTCGTCTTCCCCGCGCCATTGGGACCGAGAAAGCCGAACACCGCTCCTTCGCCAACCTGAAACGTGACACCCCGCACCGCCTCGAGGTCGCCGAAGCGTCGACCCAGGTCATCCACATCGATGACCACTTCGCCGGTTGGGTTGGCGGCTACCCTGTTCATGAGGTAACAACATAGTGAAGTCCCTACACAACCTGCAAGAAGATGCCCTTACCCGACTCTTCGCCGTGGGAGCCGTCCTTGGGCCGGCCATGGAAGAAGGACTCGCCGAACAAGGTCTCACATCGGCCCGCGCTGAAGTCATCTGGCGTCTCCACCATGGCGGGCCAATGACTCAGCGTCAGCTCAGCGACGCCCTCCAGTGCACCCCCCGCAACGTGACCGGGCTGGTCGACGCCCTCGAAGACTCAGATCTGGTCGAACGACGCCCCCATCCCGCAGACCGACGCGCCATCCACGTAACACTCACCAAGCAAGGCGAAGCGGCCACCGCCGACTGGACAGCCCGCAGCCGCCAACTCGCCAGACGAATCTTCTCCGACGTTCACCGCGAAGACCTCGAGACACTGATCACCACCATCGATGTGATCCTGGAACGACTAGACGCCCCCAAACCGTGACGTCTGAGACGTGGCGAGAGCGTGACTGACCTGACTGGCCTCCTCCTACGCGGAGGCTCCAACCTCACGGGCGCCCCGAAGGCAGCGAACTCCAACTCCTGTAACTCGAATTCCAACCCGAAGGCCGAGAGCCGACCTTCTCTCCTGCTGGCATGAGCTGCTTCGGCCGGACCTAGTTTCGAAGATCCGAAAACATGAAGATGACACTGGTGATGAAGGCTGGATCGCACTTCCCTAAATCAGGGCAACCGTCCCGGTCTCGATCTCGGGTCTGGACACGACCGATGATGTGGTGATCATCCCTCGAGTCTCCGACGACTCTGGATCACGTCCAGACATCGAGTTGGTCCTGAGGGCTGGGCGTCGAGGACACGCCGGACGCAGATGTCATCCGTCGCGACTCCGCACCCAGTCGATGTATTTGCGGACTTCCTTGGTCTGGGTGTCTGATAGGGGCGAACCCTGGTAGTTGACTGAAGCGTCGCCGTCTTCAGTGGCGTTGAGTTCGTATGGGCGTGGCCCGAGCCCGAGGTCAGACCGCAGGGCTAAGTCGAGTTCGCGTAGTGACTCCCGGACCTGGTCGTGCCGACCGCCGAGGTTTGCTGCTATCCGGTCGATGGCTTCGAGCAGCCTGGGTACCGCCATGCCCAAAAGGCGGTAGCCCTCGGGCGTTAACTTGAGTAGAGCGGATCGGGCGTCGTCGGGGTTGTCGGTGCGCTCTAGCTCACCTCTTGCTTCGCAGCGTCGCACGAGGCTCGACACGGTGGTGGGGGACAGCCCAGTGGCCCGGGCCAGGTCGGCGGATGTGATCGGGGCTAGATCCGAGATCAGACCATACATGGCGAACTCTTCAACCGACAGCGGTGCATCCTCGAGTATCCCGGCGACCATCCGGTCGGCGAGAAGCGAGATCAGCCAGATGTCGATGAGAACATTCTTGTCGGTAGACATACTACGGAATCGTAGGGTATATAGTGCGAGTACGTATGTATTTGCCCAAGGATAAGAATACGTTCGGGGGACGGGGCCGGCGCACCAACCTGGCGCTCCTCCTTCTCATACCCACCGCCATCCTGACCGGTCTCGTGGCCAACACTGCCGGTACTCGTTGGGGGATCCATCCTTCGGTATTCCACGGGATAGTTGCGTTCGCCATTCTCATCCTGTCACCGTGGAAGCAGGTCATTGTCAGACGGGGTCTCGGGAAGTGGAAGGCCAGCAACTGGGTCTCGATCTTCTTACTCGTGTTCGTGCTGACAACTCTGGGCACAGGGGTGACACATGCTGTGGGCTATACGGGACGGATCGGTCCGCTGACTCTTATGCAGGTGCACATCGGCGGAGCCGTCGCAGCGCTGATCCTTACGTGGTTCCACTTCCGGTCACACCCCGTACGCCTCAAGAAGAAGACCGACCTGAGCAGACGCGGGTTCCTCCGAACCGCCACATTCGCTGCGGCCTCCGGCATCGTCTGGGTCTCATTGGAGGGAACGCTCGACGCCTTGGGCACGTCCGGTGGGCAACGACGATTCACCGGATCCCACGAGCGAGGATCATTCAACCCTCCAAGCCTACCGGTCACCTCCTGGCTCGACGACCGTGTGCAACACATAGACCGCGACGATTGGAGTGTCGACGTCAATGGTCGTAAGTTGGGTCTTGGAGACATCGAAGCTCTGCGCCATGAGTCATTCGACGCCGTCCTCGACTGCACCAGCGCTTGGTACTCCCAACAAACTTGGACAGGCGTTCGACTCGACCGGCTACTCGACGCAGGCGGCCACCGGTCGATCGAAGTCCGCTCCCAGACTGGCTACGCCCGAAGGTTCCCCACCCGCGACATCAATCGGCTTTGGCTCGTCACTCACGTCGGCGGCGAGCCACTCAGCCCCGGCCACGGCCACCCGGCCCGGATCGTGGCTCCCGACCGCCGCGGCTTCTGGTGGGTCAAGTGGGTCATCTCGATCCAGACCTCCAACCTCCCCTGGTGGATACAATCCCCATTCCCCCTCACCTGACGCCCTCGAGATCCACCGTGACGCGCGCTCATCCTCTGGAGGCATCACTTCGTCCGCGAGCGCACTAACCACACCGTTCAACTCGGTGTGTCGTGGTCTTCTCGGTGCCGGTTTGACCAGATGATGATGGTCTCGTCGTCGGCTTTGGAGAAGGCTTCGAGTCTGAGTTCTTGGGCTGTGACGTCGAGTGGTGTTCCGATGGTGCTGATCACGGAGAAGAATGAGAGTTCGCCTCCTTCGAAGCTGCCCTATCCAATCAGCCAGCCAGATGCTGGGAGTCGATAGCACCAAGAGAACCATGAGGACAGTCGATGCCGTAGTCGCCGCGTACGGCGGCCGCCAGCCACCCCGCCACGCTAGATCTCACCTACTCGTTGTGCTACCCGCGGTCTATGGACTCGTTTGGCAGGGCTGTCGACACTGAAATGGCAGGGGTGCGAAGACTCAAAGGTGGCGCTGACGATGATGGGCTTACACGCCCTTGAGGAGTCCCGTGGCCGGTCACTGTCCGATAGTGAAAACAGGATTGTCTGCAGACAGGATTCGCCACGAATGATCGCTCTGCGGCTGATATCTGCCCAGAAGTGCCAGGAGATCGGCCACCGCTGACTGAATGTCCGCCTCGGCGTCTTCGTGTAGCGCTTCGACGGTAATCAGGGCGTTGGTGGTGTGGGGGCTGGTGGCGCTCTGTGAGCTTTGCCGCCAACACCAGCGACGGGCGCTGACGATGTCGTCGTCGTCGACGAATATGACCTCGCCC
>DATLEZ010000086.1:0-24753 GCA_035525055.1 Acidimicrobiia bacterium
CGAGATGCGTTCCGAACCCCACGCCTGGGTGAAGCTCTGGAAGCATCACGCCGCCCAGCCGGAAGCCGACCTCATCAACGAAACGGCCCGCAAGAAGGGGCACAGTTGGCTTCGGCGCTACGGCGGAAAGACCTCGTCGGAATGGTTCTTCGCCAAGTCCCTGCAGATACTCGACGAGGCACCCGTTATCTATGGCAGGGCGGATCGTTTGATCGAAGCGGCCGACTGGTCGGTTTGGCAGCTCACTGGTGTTGAAACCCGCAACAGTTGCACTGCCGGTTACAAGGCCCTTTGGTCGAAGAAGAGCGGCTTCCCCGATCAAGAGTTCTTCAGCGACCTGGCACCGGGCTTCGGCGGCGTTGTCGACGACAAGATGTCCCGCAAGATCTCCCCGCTGGGCGACCGGGCCGGAGAGGTGACGACCGGCGCCGCTGCATGGACCGGTCTGTTACCCGGGACGCCTGTCGCTGTCGCCAACGTCGACGCCCATGTCTCGGTGCCGGCCGTCACCGTCGTTGGGCCCGGCAGCCTCGTCGCAGTGATGGGGACCAGCACCTGTCACATGGCCCTCGGGTCGACCGAACGGGAGATCCCCGGCTTCTGCGGCGTAGTGGAAGACGGAATCATTCCCGGTTTCTTTGGATATGAAGCAGGCCAGGCGGCGGTCGGTGACATGTTCGCCTGGTTCACTGCACTGCTGTCGAACCCGGGGCCGGCAGGTCGGGCCCTCCCCGACCCGACGTCGATCCACCGCGTTCTCGAGGAGGAGGCCAGCCAACTGCGCCCGAGCGAGTCCGGGTTGGTGGCTCTGGATTGGTGGAACGGGAATCGTTCGGTGCTGGTCGATGCCGACCTCACAGGGCTTCTCCTCGGCGCAACTCTGGCGACGACCCCGGCGGACATCTATAGGGCGTTGCTCGAGTCGACCGCCTTCGGAACCAGAGTGATCGTCGACTCCCTGGAAGGGGCGGGTATCCCAGTCAACGAAGTGATCGCCTGTGGCGGCCTTCCGTTTCAGAATCGCCTGCTCATGCAGTTGACGGCCGACATCACCCGCAGACCGGTGCGGGTGGCGTCGTCCCGGCAAGCCCCCGCTCTGGGCTCGGCCATGTTCGCCGCGGTCGCAGCCGGTCCCGGCGCGGGCGGGTACGAATCGATACTCGAGGCGTCTCAGCGGATGACCCGTCCCAGCCTGGAGGAGTTCCTGCCGCATGAGGCCAGCGCCCTTGTCTACGACGACCTGTTTCAGATCTATCGCGAACTCCACGACTCGCTGGCAGCCGATGACTCACCGATGAGACGCCTGCGAACCTTGCAACAGCGAGCCGGCAACGGTGCAACGAGATGAGGTGGTTGGGATGAAAGCTCTCGACGAATTCGAGATCTGGTTCGTCACGGGAAGCCAAGGGATGTATGGCGAAGAGATCCTCGCTCAGGTGCGGGCCCATGCTCGCGAGATCTCCGATCACCTGGACGGTTCCGCTGGCATCCCGGTGCGGGTGGTCGGCAAGCAGGTCGTGGCGACACCGGGCCAAATCGAAAAAGTATGCCTTGAGGCCAACGCAGCTCCCGGCTGCGTCGGCGTCGTTGCCTGGATGCACACGTTCTCCCCGGCCAAAATGTGGATCGCCGGAATGCTGGCGCTGGGAAAGCCGCTTCTTCACCTCCATACCCAGGCCAATCGCGATTTGCCGTGGGGGGAGATCGACATGGACTTCATGAACCTGAATCAGGCCGCGCATGGTGACCGCGAATTCGCCTACATCCTCAGCAGGCTGCGAGTGACCAGGACCGTGGTCGTCGGGCATTGGCAGGACCCGACGGTTACCGATCGGATCGGTTCGTGGTCCCGGGCGGCCGCCGCCCGCCAGGAGTTGAAGCGCCTCAAGGTGGCTCGCTTCGGAGACAACATGAGGCATGTGGCCGTCACCGAAGGTGACAAAGTCGAGGCACAGACCAAGCTGGGCGTTTCGGTCAACACGTATGGCATAACCGACCTGGCCAAGGCGATTACCGAGGTGACGGAAGGTGAGATCGACCGGACCGTTGGTGAGTACGACGATCTCTATGCAGTAGCTTCCGACCTGGGCAAGGACGGCGATCGGCGGGCCTCGCTCCGCTATGCGGCCCGGATCGAAGTCGCCCTCCGGAGCTTGCTGGAAGCTGGCGGCTTCATGGCATTCACCGACACCTTCGAAGACCTCGATGGCCTTGAGCAATTGCCGGGCATTGCGGTGCAACGCCTCATGGCTGATGGCTATGGGTTCGGGGCCGAAGGTGACTGGAAAACTGCCACCCTGGTGCGAGCAATGAAGGTGCTTACCGCCGGGGTCCCGGGCGGCACCTCCTTCATGGAGGACTACACCTATCACCTGGGCGACCCGGCACCACGGGTCCTGGGAGCGCACATGCTCGAAGTCTGTCCTTCGATAGCCGGGGATGTTCCTTCCTGTGAGATCCACCCGCTGTCCATAGGAGGCAAGGGCGATCCGGTGAGGTTGGTCTTCACCGCTCGCCCGGGTCCCGGGATCGTCGTCGGTCTCAGCGACCTGGGAAACCGGTTTCGACTCGTGGCCAACCAGGTCGAACTGGTGGAGCCCAACGGCCCCATGCCCAAGCTGCCAGTCGCCCGGGCGGTTTGGGAACCCCAACCTGACTTTCGCACCGCCGTATCCGGCTGGCTTCTCGCCGGAGGGTCGCATCACACGAGTCTCAGCCTCGGTATCGGCTTCGAGCCCCTGATCGATTTAGCCGAGATGCTCGGGATCGAGCTGGTGGCGATCGGGGCTGGAAGCAGCCTTGAACAGCTCAAGAACGAGATGCGCTGGAACCGCCTGTTCTACGGATTGGTCGACGGCCTCTGATAGCAGCCGGTTAGTTGGCCGGTCCCATCTGGTCGGTAGCCTGATACCCGATGGATCGTCGCAGTCTTCCGTCAGTCGACCAGTTTGTGAGCGCACTCGGCGCCTGGCCACTTCCTCGCTCGATCATCACCGAAGTGGCTCGGTCCGTCATCGATAAGGCCCGGGACGGAACCCGCAACGGGACCGGTGACCTCGAGGCCGAAGCAAGAACCCTGCTCGCGGTCCTGGCTCGAACCCGGTTGCGGACGGTTATCAACGCGACCGGTGTCATTCTCCACACCAACCTGGGTCGATCACCTCTGGCGGAGGAGGCAGCCCGGGCCGCTTATGAGGTCTCGGTCGGATACACCAACATCGAGCTCGACACCGAGTCCGGACATCGGGGAAGGCGCGGTCGCTTTCTGTTGGAACTGCTCGCCGACCTGACCGGAGCCGAGGATGCACTCGTCGTCAACAACAACGCCGGCGCTCTCATGCTCACACTGTCCGCCATCGCTTCCGGCCGCGACGTGGTCGTTTCCCGCGGTGAGCTGATCGAGATCGGAGGCGCCTACCGGCTGCCGTCGATCATCGCGGCGGGAGGGGCGTCGCTGGTCGAAGTCGGGACCACCAACCGCACCCGGCTGTCGGACTATTCAGCAGCGGTTTCCGAGAAGACCGCCGCGCTCCTGAAGGTTCACACGTCGAACTATCAGGTGGTCGGGTTCACCGAGGAAGCGAACCTGCCCGAACTCGTAGCGCTTGGGACGGAGACCGGGGTCTCGACAGTTTTCGATCAGGGCTCAGGCTTGCTGGACGAAAGGGCTACCTGGATCAGCGGGGCGCCGCCGGCCTGGCTGGCCGGCGAGCCCGGAGTCCATCAAGCGGTCGTGGCCGGAGCTGATCTCGTTCTTTTCTCGGGCGACAAGCTCTTCGGGGGCCCCCAGGCCGGGATAGTGGTGGGGCGCTCCGAGATCATCACGAGGCTTGTCCGCCATCCGTTGGCTCGGGCCCTGCGGGTGGATGGGGCGACCGTCGCCGCCCTGACTGCAACCGCCTCGATGTACGCCGACGGCCGCGGCTCACAGATCCCGGTTTGGCAAATGGCCACCGTCAGCTATTCCGACTTGGAGACCCGGGCCCAGCACGTGGTGTCAAAGGTGGGAGGGAGCAAGCTGAGCATCGAGGCCGGATCGTCGGTTCTGGGCGCCGGATCTGTGCCCGGAGCCAGCGTGCCGAGCCCGGTGCTAATCATCGGCGGCAAAACCGACCGGATTTTTGCGGCCCTTCTGACAGGTGAGCACCCCGTCCTCGCCCGCCGTGACACCGGCCGGGTCATTGTCGATCTCAGGGCCATCCCAACCGTGGACGACGATCGTCTGGTCGAGGCGCTCTCGGTGGCATGCCGGTCGTAGCAACGGCCGGCCACGTAGATCACGGCAAGTCGACGCTCGTCCAGGCGCTGACCGGTCGCGATCCGGATCGCTGGGACGAAGAGAAGCGGCGGGGGATGACCATCGACCTTGGTTTTGCGTGGGCGACCCTGCCGAGCGGCCGGAGAGTTTCATTTGTCGACGTACCCGGCCATCGACGCTTCATGGGCAACATGCTCGCCGGAGTCGGTCCGGTCGATGCGGCCCTCCTGGTGGTTGCCGCCGACGAGGGTTGGATGCCACAGTCCGAAGAGCACCTGGCGGTGCTCGATCTGCTCGGGGTCGATCGAGCCGTTGTGGCGGTAACGAAGAGCGATCGCCTCGGCCGGGCGATTCTCCTGGGCCGAATTGGCGAGATCTCCGACCGACTCCGTGGCACGACCCTGGAGGACGCACAGGTCGTTCCCGTTTCCGCAATTACGGGCGACGGCCTTGACGACCTTCGTGCGGCCATTGATCGAACGATTGCTCCCGATGTCGAAGACCGTGGCCGCCCGCGAATGTGGGTCGATAGATCGTTCACGATCCCGGGCGCCGGGACTGTCGTCACCGGCACACTGATCGGTGGCGCGCTGGTCGTGGGCGAAGAAGTCGAGGTGTGGCCGGGGCTTCCGACGGTTCGGATTCGATCTTTGCAATCGAGCGAGGAGAACGTCGATCGGGTCGGTCCGTCGATGAGGGTGGCAATCAATCTGGCTGGGATCGACAGGGAAGAGGTCAAGCGGGGGGCGCTGATCTCCCGACCGGGTTCGATGCGTCCGACCATGCGCATGCTGGTAGGAATGAGATCAGCCCGATATGAAGTGGAGATCACGGAGCGGGGCTCGTACCTCCTCTACGTAGGCACCTCCTCCGGCAAGACAACGTTGAGGTTGTTGGAGGAGGCGCCGTCGGGTGAGGGACGGCCGACCCTTGCCCTGCTTGAGGTCGAACAACCCATCTCAGTTGAAGCAGGTGACCGCTTCATTGTCCGGGATTCAGGTCGCCAGATGGTCATCGGTGGCGGCAGCGTCCTCGACTCCGATCCCCCCCGCCGTCGACGCGACGCCCTCCTCCTGGGGCTCGACCTGACACCGGCGTTGGAAAGTGGTCCCGACGTGGTTGCGACGGTCATGTTGAATCACCGCCGGCGCGGTTCGCTCAAGGATCTCGCCGCACGCTCGGGCGGGGGAACACCGCAGGATGCCGTGATGGCGGGCGATGCCGTCGTGTCGAAAGACGAGGCAACCCGGCTCGGGTCGGCGGCGGAGGCCGAAGTCGCTTCATTCCATGAGGCCTATCGCATGGAGAAGGGAATCGGCGTTGGTCAGCTGGCTCTGGCCCTGGACCTCGACCATGAAATGACCCGAGCGATCTTGTCGGGGCTCAACGAACTGGAAGTCTCCGGAGCGGTCGTCTCGGCCAGGGGCAGCCAGCAGGACGAGATCGACTCGGACCCTCGCTGGATAACGGCCAAACGTGTTCTGGAAGCGGCCGGGATGGCACCTCCGGCGATCAAGGAACTCGGCCTCGACGGAGAACTCCTGCGGGTTCTCGTTCGGTCCGGTCGACTGGTTCGGGTGTCTGACGACCTCGTCTATCTGCCGGAGGAAGCAGCCCAAATGGTGGAGTTGGTGAGGTGCATGGCCGGGCCGTTCAGCGTCAGCGAGTTCAGACAGAGGGCCGGCATCTCTCGAAAGCACGCTGTGCCGTTTCTCGAGTACACCGACCGCGAGAGCGTGACGATCCGAAGCGGTGACCTGAGAACCGTTCGTCATTGATGCCTCTGGTTTGCCGAGGAGTGGCCCGGTTAGCCTGCCCGACGGAGGCGTCCGAGTGCCTGGTGGGCTCCTCGGTCTTCAAAACCGATGGGGGGTCGATAGATCCCCGGCGGGTTCGATTCCCGTCCGCCTCCGCTAATGCCTCGGTGTTTGTTATTTGAGAGTTATGTGGGCCGGGCCGGCCACGATCTCGCCGATGACATCGGCTGCGAGGGTGCCGGCGGCGGCCAGGGCGTCGACCAGTTCATCTGACCGGTCGGAGGACACCGAGATCAAAAGACCACCCGAGGTCTGGGCGTCGGCGAGGATTCGAACCGTGGTCTCATCCACTCCGGCACTGCTGATGAACGGTCTCACGGACGCGAGGTTGCGCTCGCTGCCACCGGCGTAGACATCAGCTTCGACCAGTTGGCGAACACCGTCCACGACCGGCACCGACTTGACTTCGATGATGGCGCCGACTTTGGAAGCGATCGCCATCTCGCGCAGGTGCCCGAGAAGACCGAAGCCGGTGATGTCGGTGGCGGCATTCGCTCCCACCTTTTGCATCGGCGCGACGGCGTCGGCATTGAGAGTGGTCATGGTCGCCACCGCCACTTCGGCAAGTGCGGGCGGACAGACACCCCGTTTCAAAGCGGTCGTGATGACTCCCATGCCAAGGGGCTTCGTCAGGATCAAACGGTCACCTGGGCGGGCGCCGGCGTTGGTCCGTAATCCGTCGCGAGGCACCAAGCCGGTGACGGCGAAGCCGTACTTCGGCTCGGGGTCGTCGATCGAGTGTCCCCCCACGATGGTCGTGCCGCTTTCCACCATGATGTCGGCACCGCCCCGGAGGACCTCGCGAAGGAGTTCGAATGAAAGCCCGGTCCGTGGCCAACTCACCAGCTGGAGGGCAGTGATCGGTGTCCCCCCCATGGCGTAGACATCGGAGAGGGCATTGGCGGCGGCGATCCGGCCCCAGTCGTAGGCGTCGTCGACGATCGGTGTGAAGTAGTCGACCGTCTGGACCAGCGTTTCTCCTGACGGAAGCTCCCACACCCCGGCATCGTCCGATGTCTGCAGGCCGACGATCAGGTTCGGCGATGACGTGGCTGGGTGATCCCGAAGCGGCCCGATGATGGCGCCAAGATCGTCCGGACTGAGTTTGCAGGCGCACCCGGCCCCATGTGAGAACGCCGTAAGACGAGTGGTGGTCACCGAACGAGGGTACCCATCGGTGAGGGGGACAAATCGCTACACGTTCCATCGGTGCTCGGGTAAAGTTCCGAGATACAGCACAATCCCGTATCGTGGAACTCAACCAGGAGTAGTCGATGGCCGGTGACGATCTCGATCTGAATGCCCTAACCGACCCGGAGCTGGTCGAACAGATGCACGACGATCTCTACGACGGTCTCGCCGCCGAAATCACCATCGGGACCAACATCCTCCTGGCCCGCGGCTGGGATCCTCAGGCCGTGCTCAACGACGCCCTGGTGGAGGGGATGCGAATCGTCGGAATCGACTTCCGCGACGGAATCCTGTTCGTTCCCGAGGTGCTTCTCGCCGCCAACGCCATGAAAGCCGGGATGGAGATTCTCCGTCCCCTGCTGGCCGAGACCGGGGCCGAGACGATCGGCAAGGTCGTCATCGGCACCGTCAAGGGTGACATCCACGACATCGGCAAGAACCTCGTCGCGATGATGCTGGAAGGTGCGGGCTTTGAAGTCATCAACCTCGGGATCAACACCGACGCCGACAAGTTCATCGCAGCTCTCGAAGAGCACAAGCCTGACATTCTCGGGATGTCGGCCCTTCTCACCACGACGATGCCTTACATGAAGGTGGTTATCGACACCCTTAAGGAGCGGGGCATCCGCGATGACTACATCGTGATGGTCGGTGGTGCCCCTCTGAATGAAGAGTTCGGCAGGGCGATAGGTGCCGACGCCTACTGCCGCGACGCCGCGGTTGCCGCCGAAACGGCGGGAGCGCTGGTGCTGGCCAAGCGCCTGACAGCAGGTGAGGATCCGTGAGCACCCCCAGAGTTCTCGTTGTCGCATGCGGAGCGCTGGCCCGGGAGCTGATCGATGTGATCAAAGGCAACGGGTTGGACTGGGTCGATGTGGAATGCCTTCCCGCCAAGTTGCACAACACCCCCGACCAGATCACTGCGGCGGTCGAGCGCAAGCTTGACTCTGCGGCTGGCCGCTACCACAAGGTCTTCGTCGGTTATGCCGACTGCGGGACCGGAGGCACTCTCGATGCGATGCTTGCCCGTCGTGGAGTAGATCGCCTCCCAGGTGCGCATTGCTACGAGTTCTTTGCCGGGGCTGGCCTGTTCGCGAGCCTTCACGAGGAAGAGCCGGGGACGTTCTATCTAACCGACTTCCTCACGAAGCACTTCGATCGGCTGGTCTGGGAGGGCCTCGGGCTGGATCGATGGCCCCAGCTTCGCGATGAGTACTTCCGGAGCTATCGCCGCGTGGTCTATCTGTCGCAGATCGAGAGTCCCGACCTGATGGAAAAGGCTCGTGTCGCAGCGGCAAGACTCGGACTCGATTTCGAACACCGGGCAGTTGGGTACGGGGAATTTGCACCGGCAGTGATTGCCGCGGCCGGAGGGGCGGCCGCATGAGCTCTCGTTCCAGTTGTGAAGTCACCGTCATTCGCTGGCGCGACATCCCCGCCCAGGTTGTGGCCAAGCGGGGACGAGAGTCGGCCAAGCGCGAACTGAGCCCCCGTTTTCAAGTAGCGATCGACCGAGCCGCTATGTACGCCGGTCTCTTCGGCACCGACGAGTATCTCTCGGAGTGGACTCGCGACAGCCGCCCCTGCGGTGAGGACCTCGAAGCCGAAGCCGCGCAGGAGGCTGCCCGGCTCGAGGCAGAGTTCACACCGGAGGTTCTCAACGATCTGGCTGCCAACGGCGGAGCCAGATGACCGACACGGTTGTGTCCTCCTACGGCCGGGAGGTCGTGATCGGTTTCGAGCGACCGTTTGTCCTCATCGGCGAAAGAATCAACCCGACCGGTCGCAAGCTCCTGGCTGAGGAGATGAAGAACGGCGACTTCTCCCGGGTCGAACGCGATGCTCTGGCCCAGGTAGCCGCCGGGGCCAAGATGCTCGATGTCAACGCCGGCATCCCCCTTGCTGACGAACCGGCCTTGCTGGCGAAGGCGATTGAACTCGTGCAGTCTCTGACCGACGCCCCGTTGTCGATTGACTCGTCGATCGTCGAAGCCCTCGAAGCTGGCCTGGCGGTGTACCGGGGCAAGGCGCTGGTGAATTCGGTAACGGGTGAGGAGGAGCGGTTGGAGCGGGTGCTACCGCTCATCGCCAAGTACGGAGCGGCCGTGGTGGCGATCTCCAACGACGAGACCGGCATCTCCGAAGATCCCGATGTCCGCTACGAGGTCGCCCGGAAGATCGTCAACCGGGCCGCCGACTATGGGATCGCTCGTGAGGACATTGTGGTCGATCCGTTGGTGATGCCCATCGGCGCGATGGCCACGGCCGGACGCCAGGTCTTTCACCTGGTCGATCGCCTCCGCAACGAACTCGGGGTCAACACCACGTGCGGGGCCTCCAATGTCAGCTTCGGTCTTCCCAACCGGGCTGGAATCAACGCAGCCTTCCTGGCCATGGCGATTGGCGCGGGCATGACATCGGCGATCACGAATCCTTTGGAGGGTGAGATTCGCCAGGCGATCCTCGCAGCCGACGTCCTGACCGGGCGCGACCCGAACTGCGCCACCTGGATCAGAACCTACCGTGAACCGGCTCCAGAGGGCGAGGAACCCCGCCGTCGCGAGAGTCGCCGCCGGCGGGCGTGACACGGATCCCGGCCGGCGTATCGGCACCTCCCACAGACCCCTAGCGCCGAGCAGATAGGCCTGTGTGTTAAAGTAAGCACATGCGTCTGCACATCTGGCTCGAGGACGATCTGGTGGCCGAACTCGACCGACGCGCTGGAAAGCGGCGACGAAGTGCTTTTCTGGCCGAGATCATCCGTCGTGGCCTCGAGGACGAACAAAGATGGGACGACATTGAGGCGAGTTTCGGCTCTATCACAGACGGTGGTCACGACTGGGACGAGGATCCCGCTGCTTGGGTCAGGTCGCAACGGCGCGGTGACGAGCGTCGAGCTGGCTAGCCGCATAGAAAACCGATGGCCCGCATCCTGCTCGATTCATCGGTGCTGATAGATCTCCTGCGCGGGCGCCCGGCCGCTGATCGCCTTCGTCGCCTTCGGCGTCAGGGAGACGAGGCCTGGGTTTGCGCGGTCTCCGTCGAGGAGATCTGGCGCGGAATCCGGGCCGGTGAAGAACGTGTGACTCTCCGTCTCCTTCGTGGCCTTCGGCTGGCGCCTCTTGGGGTCGAGCAAGGAGTCCTGGCAGGGAGCTGGCGACGCCAGTTCTCTACGACCGGCGTGACTCTTCACCAGGCCGATTGCCTGATCGCGGCGGCGGCGGTCGGGGTCGGGGCCCGACTGGCAACCGGCAATCCGTCAGACTTTCCTATGGGTGACGTGGTAGTCGAGTCTTGGCCGCCGGGGGCGTGATGACTCCGGGCGAGCACTCGGTCGTATTCACCCCCTCGGGCCGGAGGGGGACCTTTGGTACCGGGACCACCGTTCTCGATGCCGCCCGGGAACTGGGGGTAGACCTCGACTCGGTCTGCGGTGGGCGGGGAATTTGCGGGCGATGCCAGGTGACGGTTGGCAGCCGGCCGGGGATGGAAGGGCGGGAAGATCGCCTGTCGCCGCCCGGATCAACTGAGGTGGACTATCGCGGTCGACGGCCTCTCGAACCCGGGCAGCGCCTCGGTTGTGCCGCGCACATTCTCGACGATGTTGTCATCGACGTCCCGGCTGCCAGCCAGGTGCACCGCCAGGTGGTGCGCAAGCGCGCCGGGGTCGATGCGCTCCCGGTCGATCCGGTGATCCGCCTCCACTACGTCGAGGTCGACGAACCCGATCTTTCGAGCCCGACCGGCGACCGCGAGCGCCTCGCCGACGCCCTGCTCGAGCAGTGGCGCCTGGCCGATCTGGAATTCGACCTCAACGTCACGACCCGCCTCCAGAAGGTTCTTCGCAAGGGCGAATGGAAGGTAACGGTCGCAGTTCGGCACGAAAAGCAGGTGCTGGCGATCTGGCCCGGTTTTCGCGACCTCATGCTCGGTGTGGCCTTTGACGTCGGCTCGACAACCATCGCCGGACATCTGTGCGACCTCACCACCGGGACTGTTCTCGCCTCTGCCGGGAGGATGAATCCCCAGATCAGATTTGGCGAGGATCTGATGAGCCGCGTGTCGTATGTGATGATGAACGAAGGCGGGGAAGCCAAGCTGACGGCGGTGGTCCGCGACGCGATCAACGGCCTGATCGGCGACCTCGTGAGCGAGCCGGACGTGACCCGTGATGACGTTCTCGAGGTCACAGTGGTCGGGAACCCGATCATGCACCATCTAGTGCTCGGCTTTGACCCGCGAGAGCTGGGTACCGCGCCATTCGCACTAGTAACCGGATCCGCCCTCAATACGCCGGCGGCCCGTATCGGTCTCGACGTCAATCCCGGCGCGATGGTGTACACGCTGCCGTTGATCGCCGGTCATGTCGGAGCCGACGCTACCGCCGCCATCCTCTCCGAGGGCCCCCATCGTCGGGAACCGGTGCAGTTGCTGGTCGACGTCGGCACCAATGCCGAGATCGTCCTCGGCAACAAGGATCGTCTCCTGGCGGCGTCGAGCCCCACCGGCCCGGCGTTCGAGGGAGCTCAGATCTCTTCGGGTCAGCGTGCTGCCCCGGGGGCGATCGAGAGGGTTCGCATCGACCGGGAAACCCTGGAACCGCGGATCCGTGTCATCGGACAGGAAATGTGGTCTGATGAGGAAGGCTTCGACGGATCCGTCGTCACCGGTATCTGCGGTTCGGGGATCATCGAGGTCATTGCCGAGTTGTTCCTGTCCGGCGTCGTCGACTCGGACGGCGTGCTGCGGCCGCCATCGGCCAAGTTCAGTCGGATCGGCCTGACCGGCCGGACGTATTCCTATCTCTTGTGGGAAAGCCCTCGAATCGAGGTAACTCAGAACGACGTCCGCGCCATCCAGTTGGCGAAGGCGGCGCTCTACGCCGGGGCCCGTCTGTTGATGGATTACTACGGGGTCGACGAGGTAGACCAGATTCGCCTAGCGGGAGCGTTCGGGAGCCACATCGATCCGCTCTATGCGATGATCCTGGGCATGATCCCAGATTGTCAGCTCGATCAGGTCTCGTCGGCCGGCAATGCCGCCGGGGTGGGGGCGATGATGGCGCTTCTGTCGGGTGTGGCCAGGACTGAAATCGAAGACGTTGCGAGGAGGGTCGAAAAGGTGGAGACAGCAGTGGAGCCCCGGTTCCAAGAGCATTTCGTGGCGGCCATGGCGATACCGCACAAGACCGCCACTTTTCCCGAACTGGCGAAGGCGGTCGACCTCCCGATGCCCACCGCTCCACCCGAGCGCGGTCGGCGGGGAAGGCGGTCGCAGTGAGTCAAATGGCCGACAGGTTTCGAGCGCTGCACGCGCACGGCACCTTCGTGATGCCCAATCCCTGGGACCTCGGAACTGCTCGTTACCTGGAGTCGCTCGGGTTCTCCGCCCTGGCCACGACCAGTTGGGGTTTTGCCGCCAGCCTCGGCCGCCTCGACCAAACCGTAACCCGGGATGAGATGCTGGCCCACACCGCGGCCCTGGTCAGCGTCATCAACGTTCCGCTCAACGTCGACTCCGAGCGTTGTTATGCCGAGGACCTTGCTGGTGTCACCAAAACCGTTCGCCTCTTGGGCGACGCCGGCGCGGCCGGGTGCTCGATCGAGGACTATGACCCCGTCACCAAGACGATCGATCCGATCGGCCTTGCGACCGAACGGGTCGCTGCGGCGGCGGAAGGAGCGAAGGCGAGTGGCCTGGTACTGACCGCTCGAGCCGAGAACCCCTTTTACGGCCTTCACGACCTCGACGACACCATCGCTCGACTCTGTTCCTATCGGGATGCGGGGGCGGACGTCATGTATGCACCGGGCCTGGTCGAGGTCGACGACATCGCCCGGGTGGTGGCAGAAACCGGTGCTCCGGTCAACGTCCTCGCCAGGTCGAACGGACCGTCGGTGACTAGCCTCGGCGAACTGGGAGTGCGACGGATCTCAACCGGGGGTGCCATTGCTCGAGCATCTTTCGAATTGCTCCACCGGGCAGCTCGTGAACTCCTCGATCAGGGGACTTCGTCCTACACCATCGGGTCTTTGACTGCCGACGATTACAGGAAGGCCTTCGGCTAGGTCGACGGACGAGGTCTCCGAACCACCCCGCCCTGCCGGACGAATGTTCCATGATGTAGTCTGATACCGCATCATGGAACAGATCACAGGCGGGGGGGCGGGTGCCCTTCCGCAGACCAAAGGCGATGCTGGTCCGCCCACGTCGTCCCGTCGCAGCGGTGGCGGCAGAGCGGCGCGGCAGGCCGCTCGAACTGCCCGGTTGTTGGAGAGCGTCCCTTTCCTGACCCGGGTCCTGTCGCCGGTCGAGGTGCTTCAAACCGAGGCCCTGGAATTGATCGAGCAGAATGCCGACAAGCTGCTTGAGCGGGTTGGCATCGAGGTGCACGGCTTTCCCGAGGCGCTGGACATCTACCGCAATGGCGGTGCTGAGATCGACGGGACCCGGGTCCGTTTCCCCGACGGCCTGGCCCGAAAGCTCGTGGCCACCGCCCCGGCAACCTTTGTCCAGCATGCACGAAACCCCGAGCGCAGCGTCACGATCGGCGATCCCCACCTCGTCTTCGCCCCGGCCTACGGATCGCCTTTCGTTCGGGATCTCGAGAACGGACGGCGCTACGCCACCATCGAAGACTTTCGCAACTTCGCCCGGCTGACCCACATGACCGCGTCGCTCCATCACGGCGGCGGCACCCTTTGCGAACCGGTCGACCTTCCCGTCAACAAGCGCCACTTCGACATGGTGTTCTCCCATATCAAGTACCACGATCGCCCGTTCATGGGATCGGTCACGGCCCCCGAGCGCGCCCAGGACACGGTCGACATGGTCAAGATCCTCTTCGGGGAAGAATTCATCGCCGAGAACACGGTCTTGCTGTCCCTCTGCAACGCCAACAGCCCCATGAGTTGGGACTACAACATGCTCGGTTCGGCCAAGGTCTACGCCGAGAACAATCAGGCCTGCCTCTTGACCCCATTCATCCTGGCGGGGGCGATGGCACCGGTGACGGTGGCCGGCACGGCTACCCAGACCCTCGCCGAAGCCCTCGCCGGCATGGCCTTCTGCCAGCTGGTCGAGCCGGGAGCCCCGGTCGTGTTCGGATCGTTCGCGTCTTCGATCTCCATGCAGTCCGGCGCTCCGACGTTCGGCACGCCGGAACCGGCGCTGATGCTCTTCGTGATGGCGGCTCTGGCCAGGCGTCTTGGAGTTCCGTTCCGCAGCGGCGGCAACCTCACAGCCTCGAAAGTTCCCGACTACCAGGCGGCCTACGAATCGGCCGCGACCTTCCTCCCAACGATGCTGGCAGGCGTGAACTTCGTGCTGCATACCGCTGGCTGGCTCGAGGGCGGCTTGACGATGGGTTACGAGAAGTTCATGCTCGACGCCGACCAGGCTGCCATGGCATCGTCGCTCGTCGGCGGAGTCGACCTGAGTGACAACGGTCTGGCCTTCGACGCCCTGCTCGACAATCCTCCGGGTCAGCACTTTCTCGGCAACGCCCACACGCTGGCCAATTTCGAGAACGCCTTCTGGCGCAGCCATCTCGCCGACAACAACAGCTTCGAGCAATGGCTAGAGGCGGGTTCCAACGAAGCTGTGGCTCGGGCCCACGACCAGTACAAGGGCCTCCTCGCCGAGTACGAGGCTCCGCCGCTTGATGAGGCCAAGGAAGCCGAGATCGTCGAATGGATCGAAATGCGCAAGGCCTCCTTCCCGAGTTCGGACGTGTGAACGGTGTGGCGAGCTTGACGTCGCAGCTGCTGGCCGAGTCGAGTTTCGAGATCATCCCGATGAAGAACACCCTCGAGAAAGCCGCCGCCCTGCCGGCCGGGTGCAATGTCTCGGTCACTGCCAGCCCCGCCAAGGGCATCGACGCCACGCTCGATCTTGCGATCGCGTTGTGTGAGCGCGGCTTCCAGGCGATCCCTCACCTCTCGGCCAGGATGATCAAGGATCGGCCACAGTTATCGGGTCTCATCAGGCGATTGCAACGAGCCGACATTGACAACGTGTTCGTAGTCGGCGGGGATGCCGATGACCCCGGCCGCTTTCCGGACGCGCTGTCGCTTCTTCGTGAGATGTCGGACATCGGGCATGACTTCTCGGACATCGGGATCACCGGCTACCCCGAAGGGCATCCGTTCATCTCCGGAGACCTTCTCCGCCAGGCGTTGATCGACAAGCAGCGCTACGCCACCTACATCGCCACCCAAATGTGCTTCGACGTCGCCGGCATCGAAACCTGGATCAAGGGCATCCGGATCGATGGGGTCAAACTGCCGGTCAAAGTCGGAATCCCCGGGGTGTCCGACCCGGTGAAGTTGATCGGTATCGCCGGCCGAATTGGAGTGGGCACTTCGGTGCGGTTTCTTCGCAAGAACCGACGGGCGGTGTGGCGGCTGATGTTCCCGGGTGCCTATAAGCCGACCAAACTCTTGAAGGAGCTCGGAGAGTTGGATCCACATCTCGGCTTCTTCGGCCTCCACGTCTTCACCTTCAACCAGATCGCACCCACCGTCGAGTGGTGGGACGATCAGACAAGACGGGCCGGTTGATGCCGGCGACTCCGGTTCGCTCTGGTTCCCGCTCCGGGGCTCGCTCAGGCGTGCAATCGATCGAGCGCGCCTTCGAACTTCTCCAGGCTCTAGCGGTCGAGTCGGCTGGGCTCACCGAATTGGCTATCCGGGTCGATCTCCCGAAGTCAACGGTGGCCCGCATGCTGGGAACCCTCGAGAGCATCGGTGCAGTGGTGCGCGACGACGGCGATCGAACCTACCGGATCGGTATGGGGTTGGTGGAACTGGCCGGCGCCGTCGATGCCTCCGCCGCTCTCGCCACGCTGGTCCGTCCTCACTTGACAGACCTGGCCGATCGGACCGGGGAAGCCGCTGGCTTCAGCGTGCCCACCGGATACTCGATGCACTACCTGGTTCAGGTAGAGAGCCCCAACGCGGTCCAGGTCCGCGACTATTCGGGCTTGACGGTCCCGATGCACGTCGGTCCATCGGGACTTTGTGTCATGTCGTTGTGGCCCGATGACGACGTCAGTCGCTACCTCCGGCGTCCGCTCGAGTCCTTCACCCCTCACACGGTCATTGAGCCTTCGATGATCAAGAAACGCCTCGAAGAGATCCGCGACTCGGGCCACATTTGGATACACGAGGAGTTCGCCGAGGGAATCAGTTCGGTCGCCGCTCCGGTTTTCGACCAGGCCCGACGTGCTCTGGGAGCGATCCACGTTCACGGGCCTACCTACCGCTTTCCGGGAGCCGCCGGTCCCGATGCGATTGCAGGACTCGTGATTGATGCTGCAGAGCGGGTCAGTGCGCGTGCCCACAGCTTCACCAGAGAACCGACAAGTCAAGTTAGGCCAGCCAGAGTAGGGAGGCCGACAAACCCGAGGAGGAACGGCAAATGAGCGTACCGAGTGACATCGAGATCGCCCGGGCGGCGAAGTTGCTGCCGATCTCGGAAGTGGCGGCCAGGATCGGTCTGGACGACGACGACCTGATCCCTTTCGGAAAGACCAAGGCCAAGGTTCACCTCGACACCCTCAAGAGGATCTCATCGAACCCGCGCGGCAAGTACATCGATGTCACCGCCATCACGCCGACTCCGCTCGGCGAGGGCAAGACGACGACCACCGTCGGCCTCACGCAGGGTTTGGGTGTCATCGGCATGAACGCAATTGCCTGCATCCGCCAACCTTCGATGGGACCCACTTTCGGGATCAAGGGTGGCGCCGCCGGCGGCGGCTACAGCCAGGTTGTTCCCATGGATGAATTCAACCTCCACCTCACCGGTGACGTTCATGCCATCACAGTCGCCCACAACCTGGTGGCCGCCGCCATCGACGCACGTTGGTTCCACGAAACCAGGCTGAACGATGATGCTCTGACCAAGCTCGGCCTAGAGCGTCTCGGGATCGACGTTTTCAACCTGCAATGGAATCGCGTGCTCGACATCAACGACCGCGCGTTGCGAAAGGTGATCGTCGGCCTCGGCGGCCGCGACGAGGGTCGGCCCCGCGAGACCGGATTCGATATAGCGGTCGCTTCCGAGTTGATGGCGATCCTGGCCTTGGTCGATGGTGCCGATTACTCGAGCGCCCTCCGCAATCTGCGAGAAAGGGTCGCCCGGGTGGTGTTCGGCACTTCCAAGGACGGCACGCCTCTGACCCTGGAAGACCTGGGAGTGGCGGGGGCGGTGACAGTCCTCATGAAGGAGACCCTCCATCCCACCATCATGCAGACTCTCGAAGGCCAGCCGGCCTTCGTCCATGCCGGACCGTTTGCCAACATCGCCCACGGCAACTCGTCGATCCTGGCCGACCGTATTGCCCTCCATCTCGGCGACTACGTGATCACCGAGTCGGGCTTTGGGGCCGATATGGGCATGGAGAAGTTCATGGACATCAAGTGCCGGACCTCGGGACTGCGACCCGATGCGGTGGTGCTGGTGGCGACCGTGCGTGCTCTCAAAACCCACGGGGGCGGTCCCAAGGTCGTCCTGGGTCGTCCGCTTGACAAGGCCTATACCGAGGAGAACCTGTCGCTTCTGCAGGCGGGTATCCCGAACTTGATTGCCCACATCAACACGGTCAAGCGTTTCGGCCTCCCGGTGGTGGTAGCCATCAATTACTTCCCCACCGATAGCGGGGCGGAAGTCAACGCAATCAAGGAGGCCTCGATGGCGGCGGGCGCCTCGGCGGCGGTAGAGGCCCGGCATTGGGGCAGCGGCGGCGAAGGCGCTCGTGAACTTGCCGAAGCGGTGGTGGCGGCAGCGGAGGAGCCGAACGAGTTCTCGTACCTGTATCCCCTCAACATGGGGATCCGAGAGAAGATTGAGATCATCACCCGTGATGTCTATGGAGCAGCCGGCGTCGAGTACTCGCCTCTGGCCCAGCGTCAGATCGACGCCTACGAGAAGGCCGGGTTCGGTTACCTGCCGATCTGCATGGCCAAGACCCACCTGTCGATAAGCCACGATCCCAACCTCAAGGGAGCGCCGACCGGCTTCACAGTCCCGGTCCGGGAGGTGAGGGCCTCGGTGGGAGCAGGTTTCATCTATCCCTTGCTCGGCGAGATGCGGACCATGCCCGGCCTTGGCTCCACCCCCGCCTACATGAAGGTCGACGTCGACGAGAACGGCAACGTGGTCGGCCTCTTCTAGAACCCGAAACCTAAGGTCATGTGCCGTGCTTTCCACGGCACATTGCCTTGAGATTCGACGCACCTGCGGACGCCCGTGAACCACTACGCGATAGGCCGCGCTTTGCGCGGCCTATGACCTTTAGGTTCGCGGTTCCTCTCCTACCGGGGGTGGGAGGGTCAGGCCCCGGTGGGGTTGGCAGCGGCCTTCCAGGCAGGCGGCAACGTCATTGGCGAAGTTGTCGAGGATCCCACGAGCCAGTTCGCGTTGGCCGGCCCCGAGGCCGCAGCGATTCGCATCGGTGACCCGGGTCAGCCAGGCGGTGAGGTCGTCGACATCATCGACTGACGCCCGGCCCTCCATGAGCAGACCGAACCCGTTCATGTATGCCGTCGTTCCGAGCTTGCAAGGCGGGCATTGCCCGCAAGAGCCCCTTTGCAGGAAGGTCGAGAGCAACAGCGCCACCTCGACCGCGCATGTGCTGTCGTCGTAGACAATGAACCCGCCCGAACCGAGGCCACTGCCAATCGCTTCCATGCCCTCGAACGACATCGGCGTGTCTATCTCCACTGCGGTGAGTGGCCGGTTGGAAGCACCCGACACGATCAGTTTGGGTGGACGGTCGGTTCTCATCCCGCCACCGGGCCCGTAGATGAGGAACGACAGCGGGGTTCCCAGGGGCAGTTCGGCCACGGCCGGCGTTCTGACGTCGCCGGAAACGGTAAAGACCATCGTTCCCGGCGAGCGTTCCGTTCCAATCGAGCGGAACCAGTCCGCTCCATGTGCCAGGATTCCTGGAACGTTGGCCAGAGTCTCCGCGTTGTTGACCACCGTTGCGTGCTCGGTCCCGTCGGGTGCAACCAGTCCCTGGATGTAAGGCGGCACGGTCCGGGGGAGGGGGTCGTTGCCCTGGATGACTTCGAGCAATGCCGTCTCCACCCCGAGAAGGTAGTCGTCGGGGCCTTCCACGACTCGAAAGTCGATGCCCTCGAGCAATCCCGCCGCTGCCATCTCGCGGGCGGCGAAATCGAGCCGGGCGAGAGGCTCGGTGAAGCGGGCTTTGATGCCGAGATAGGCGGTTGAGGCTCCAACGGCCACCGCTGCGATAGCCATGCCCTCGATAACGCGATAGGGATCTCTGTTCAAAATGGTGCGGTCCTTGGAGGTGCCCGGCTCGCCTTCGGCGGCGTTGCATACGACGGCCCGCGGTTGATGGTCGGCGGCAACCCCCTTCCATTTGATCCCGGTCGGGAACCCCGCCCCTCCCCGGCCCCGGAGCCCCGAGCGGCGAACCATCTCGACAATGGCGGGGCCTCCCAAGTCCAGGGCACGCTGCAATCCGGTGCCACCGCCGGCACTTAGATAGGCAGCCAGGTCGGGGACCGGTTCCGGTGGGAGCACCTGATAGGCGGTGTCGAGGTCCACACGGGGAACCTAGTCGCCCGCTGGCGATGCTTCCGATTGGCGGTGTCCCGTTGCCATGATCGTCATGCCGATCTGCCAACATGCGGGTGAGTTTGAAGCTCGGCCGTTTCCGGCCAGAAGGGAGGTGATGACATGGCACGCATGACCCGTTTGACCACCCCGCTGGTGAGGGTTGGTGGTGAGCTTCGCCCGGCCTCCTGGGATGAGGCCCTGGCAGCGGCGGCCGCCGGTCTCGGTGGAGTCAAAGCCGCACATGGCGGCAACGCCTTGGGGATGTTCTCGTGCTCGAAGGCGACCAACGAGTTCAACTATCTGGCTCAGAAGCTCTGCCGCACGGTCCTGGGCACCAACAACGTCGACAGCTGCAACCGCACTTGACATGCTCCTTCCGTCGTCGGTCTGGCGGCAGTGTTTGGAGCAGGCGGTGGTACTAGTTCCTTCGAGGAGATCGAGCACGCCAATGTGATTCTCCTCTGGGGTTCGAACGCGCGCGCCGCTCACCCGATCTTCTTCCATCACCTTCTGAGAGGGGTTCACAAAGGGGCCCGCCTGTATTGCATCGATCCTCGGCGAAGCGAGTCGGCGCGCTGGGCCGACGTCTGGCTTGGAATCGACGTCGGCTCCGACATCGCCCTCGCCAATGCCATGGCGAAGGTCATCATCGAGCGCGATCTCCACAACAAGGAATTCATCGACCGGGCTACCACTGGCTTCGCGGCGTATGCCGAAGCCGTCAACCGGTACCCGTTGGACCGTGCCACCGAGATCACCGGGATCCCGGGAGGCGTAATCGAGGAGATGGCGATCGCCTATGCGACGGCCGACATGGCTCAGATCTGCTGGACCCTCGGCATCACAGAGCATCACAACGCAACCGACAACGTGCTGGCATTGATCAGCCTGGCGCTTCTAACCGGTCATGTCGGGCGCTACGGATCAGGACTGTCACCCCTCCGTGGGCAGAACAATGTCCAGGGCGGGGGAGACATGGGGGCGATACCGAACAAGCTCCCGGGATTTCAGGACGTGGAGAACGAAGAGATCCGCTCTCGCATCGAGGGGATCTGGGGACGGAGCATCCCTCCCAAACGCGGCTGGCACCTGAGCCAGATGTTCGAGGCGATCGAGGCAGGGATGCTGCGCGGTCTCTATGTGATCGGGGAGAACCCGGCCGACTCGGAAGCCGATGTGAACCACGCCCGCAAGCTCCTCGCCGGCCTTGACTTCCTCGTCGTTCAGGACATATTCATGACTCGTACTGCCGCGATGGCCGATGTCATACTCCCCTCCGCCGCCGACTGGTGTGAGTCGGAGGGGACCGTCACCAACAGCGAGCGTCGGGTGCAACGAGTTCGCAAAGCACTCGAACCACCGGGCCAGGCCCGCACGGATATTTCGATCATCAATCATCTCGCTGATGCCCTCGGCGGGGGTTGGGGCCACCCCAGCCCGGAGGAAGCGTGGGACGAGTTGCGCCAGGTCTCTCCGATGCATGCCGGGATGAGCTACCCCCGCCTCGAAGCCCTCGGGGGAATCCAGTGGCCCTGTTGGGACGAGAACCATCCGGGTGAGAAGTTCATCCACCACCGACTCTGGGAAGAACCCGTGGTTGGTGATCGTGCCCCGTTCCTTCCCACCGAATGGGTGGCCCCGGTCGATCGCCTTACTCACGACTATCCCTACCGCCTCACCACTGGCCGCTACCTCGACGACTTCAACACTGGAGTGCAGTCTGGGGGTTTCGACTCCCCGACCCGGATCGGCGGCACGCTCGACATTTCCCCCGAAGACGGCGAACGGCTCGCGGTGGCCACCGGCGACCTGGTCCATGTTTCGTCGCGGCGCGGGTCGATCCAGGTCCCGGTCCGAATCGATGACAGCCTGCGCGGGGGGCTGGTCTTCATGAGCGTTCACTATGCCGAGTCCGCCGACGTGAATCAGCTCACCATCGAGGCGTGGGATCCGAAGTCGGGTACCGCCGAGTTCAAGGCGACCGCCGTGCGTCTCGAAAGGGTCGAGCCCGGATCAAGCGCCGAGAACATGGTTGGCGAGAGGGTCGGGGTCTGAGTGGATCTTCGATTCATGGCCGCCGAGGCCACACCGGCTGAACGCGAAATCATCGAAAGGACCGTTGCCGCCGGCGAGACGGTCGAGGTGCCGGGTCGCGTCGTCCGCGGTGGTCACGAAGCGCGCAGCCTTCGCCACCTGCTTCTTCCTGCTCTCGCCGCGTTGCAGTCGGGGATCGGATGGGTGAGCCCGGGGGGGCTCAACGAGGTCTGCCGCCGTCTCGTAGTGCCGCCCGCCGAGGCATTCGGGGTCGCCTCTTTCTACGCCTTGATATCTACGGAGGAGCGACCGCCGATCGTCGTCCACGTTTGCGACGATGTTGCTTGCCGCCAATCTGGCGGCAATGACCTGTTGTCCGATCTGTGGGATCGAGGAGATGTCGTGACCACACCGTGCCTGGGCTTATGCGATCGTCGCCCGGCCGCATTCGTGCAGCGGGCGGGCCGTCCCGACTTCACCATCGCCCCGGCCACAGTGGACAATCTGATCTCTGCGTTGGATGGTGTCGACGTGCGTGATTCTGCGACGTTCGTGCATCCGATGAGTCTTCTCGCCCGCGCTGGTGCCATCGACCCGGGTTCTCTGAACGACTACAGAGCTGGCGGTGGGTACCTCGCCCTTTCTCGTGCGTTCGATATGGGCACCTCCGTTGTCGTTGAGGAAGTCAAAAAGTCAGGCCTGAAAGGGCGGGGAGGTGCGGCTTTTCCGACCGGAATCAAGTGGGAGGCAGTTGCCAGGGAACCGGCTCCGCGGATCGTGGTGTGCAACGCCGATGAATCCGAGCCGGGCACATTCAAGGACCGCGTGGTGATGGAAGGCGACCCGTTCGCCCTGGTCGAAGCCATGACGATCGCCGCCTTTGCGGTCGGGGCGAGTCGTGGCTATCTCTACGTTCGTGGCGAGTATCCCGGGGCCACCGCCAGGATGACCGCCGCGGTCGCATCGGCCCGGGCGGCTGGTCTTCTCGGCGAGAGCATCCTCGGCTCGGATCTCTCTTTCGACATTGAGATCCGGATCGGGCAGGGCGCCTACATCTGCGGCGAGGAGACGGCGCTGTTCAACTCGATCGAAGGGTTTCGGGGCGAGCCTCGCCAGAAGCCGCCTTTCCCGGTTCAATCGGGTCTTTTCAATCGGCCCACCGTCATCAACAACGTCGAGACACTGATCAACGTCAATCGCATCGTCCTGGAGGGAGGGGAGGCGTTCGCTGCAATCGGCACGGCCGATTCAACCGGAACCCGGCTCTTCTGTCTCTCGGGCGATGTGGTTCGACCCGGGGTTTACGAGGTGGAGTTCGGTGCCACCCTGGGCGGCCTGATCAGCCTGGCTGGTGGACCGGAGAGCGATCTGGCGACGGTCCTACTCGGCGGAGCAGCAGGCACGTTCGTTGGGCCCGAACACCTCGATCTGCCTCTCACCTTCGAAGCGGCTCGGGCCGCCGGAGTCTCGCTTGGGTCCGGGGTAATCATGGTTTTCAACTCATCCCGCGATCTGCGCGACGTTGTTCGTCGAGTCGCCCGGTTCTTTCGAGACGAGAGTTGTGGTCAATGTGTTCCGTGCCGGGTGGGCACGGTTCGGGTGGAGGAGGCTGTGGCGAGAGCAAACGGAGGAGTCGACATCAAATTGATCGATGAACTCGATCGAGCGATGAAGGACGCCTCTATTTGCGGTCTCGGGCACACCGCGGCCTCAGTGGTACGGTCGGCAATCGACCGCGGATTGATATGACCGACGTAGCTCTCACGATCGACGGCGTCGAGGTCGCGGTGCCTCGAGGTCTCACTCTGCTGGAAGCATGCCGGGCGATCGGGAAGGACCAACCGACGCTTTGCTACCTCGAAACTCTCACTCCCGTCAATGTTTGCCGCGTGTGCGTGGTCGAGGTGGAGGGAAGTCGGACGCTGGTGCCGTCTTGCTCGCGGAAGGTAGAGGCAGGGATGGCGGTGCAGACCGACAGCGAGCGGGTCCGGCACTCCCGCAAAGTCGTGCTCGAGTTTCTGGCGTCGTCCTCCGACCTGTCCCTGGCCGGTGCCGAGGTGAAGAGGTGGCTTGATCAGTACGACGCCCGCCCGGAGAGGTTCGGGCCGGCGGGGGGACCGTTCCTCGACCGCGACCACCGTCATGCGGGTCACCACGATCGAGCTGACGGCGCCGTCGCCGAGACCGTTCACCAACCGGTCAAGGTCGACAACTCCCTCTACGTGCGCGACTACTCCAAGTGCATCCTTTGCTACAAGTGCGTCGAGGCCTGTGGCGACGATGCCCAGAACACCTTCGCAATCTCCGTTGCAGGGCGAGGATTCGACGCCCGGATCTCGACCGAGTTCGACGTCGACCTGCCCGAAGGCGCCTGCGTCTTCTGCGGCAACTGCATAGGTGTGTGCCCGACCGGGGCATTGATGTTTCGGTCGGAGCACGAGTTGCGGGAGGCCGAGATGTGGGAAGAGGGACGGCAGACTGTCACGCGCACCATCTGCTCGTTCTGTGGCGTCGGCTGCAACCTCGACCTCCACGTCCAGGACAACCGAATCGTCAAGGTGACCTCACCCATCGACCACTCGATCACTAACGGCCACCTATGCATCAAGGGCCGGTTCGGCTACGAGTACGTCCAGGAACTCGGCGACCTTGCGACCACCCCCATCGACGAGGTACTAGCGAGGGCCCGAACCCCCCTGCAACCGCGAACCTAAGGGGGCTAGCGGATAGGTGGTGATGTCGGGTCCCATCGGTCTCGCCAGTTGATCAGTTTGATGGTGATGATGATGGTGGTGGCGAGGCAGAGTTGGGCGTGGCGGTGGTAACTGTGCCGGTTGGTGTTGCGGCGGAGTTGGCCAT
>DATLEZ010000087.1:0-52963 GCA_035525055.1 Acidimicrobiia bacterium
AGGACGATCTCCCCGCCCTGATCCACCACCACCATCGCATCCGGCGCCGCCTCCAACAACCCCCGATACCGGGCGGCGTCAGAGTCCTGGAACATTCCGTCCACGCGGCCTGTCGCCGGCGGAGCGCTCATATGTGGCCCACTCTCTAGCTACGAGGCTTCCCGAGAGGATATGACCTCGTGCTCGATCGCAGCAGGGGCCCGGACGTCCTCCATCCACTTCCGGCGGAGCTTGGTGCGCTCCTTGGGAGTGTGTCCGCCCCAAACACCGTCGCCCTGACGTGTCTCGATTGCGTACATCAGGCACTCCTCCGCCACAGGACAGATGGCGCAGACTTCTTTGGCGCGGCTGATCGCTTGCACATCCTCTGGAAACGGGAAAAAGTCGACGTCCGGCCGCTCGCGGCACCCCGAGTCGTCACGCCAGGTAAGGGGTTCGTTGAGTTCGGGGGATGTCTGATTCATGCCTCGTTCACCTGGACTGGGTCGAGGGTCGAGGGTCTCGGCGCGGGGCCGCGAATCCAAGGGATGTCGACCGTCTACTCGACGACTGGGAGAGAAGTTAGAATGCACATCAAGGCCTTTTCGTTCCCATTTCCGGGGAGAACCAACCCTCGGAACGTTTCGCGAAAGACCTATTCGAAGCGGGAGAGTTCGGCCCGCGCTACCGATAGACGATGAACTTCATCAGGCCCGTCGGCCATTTTCAGCCATCGCCCCATAGACCATAGCCGCGCCAGCGGGAAATCGTTAGTGAAACCTGCCCCGCCGTGCACCTGAATTGCCCGGTCGGCCACGAACGTCAGGACATCCGGGGCTACCACCTTGATGGCAGAAATTTCCACTCTGGCCCCTTTGACCCCGTGATTATCAATCAACCAGGCCGTTTTCAGCACCAGAAGGCGTGCCTGCTCGATCTTCATCCGGGAGTCGGCGATCCATTCACGGATAACTCCCTGCTCGGCCAGGGTTTTCCCAAAGGCGACCCGGCCTTTGGCCCGGGTGCACATCAACTCGAAGCAGCGTTCGGCGGCCCCAATCGCCCTCATGCAATGGTGGATCCGGCCCGGGCCTAAGCGGGCCTGGGCGATCCCGAAACCGCCCCCTTCCTCCCCCAACAGGTTGGAGACGGGCACCCGCACCCCGTCATAGTTGACGACAGGGTGCCCGCCCCGATCCTGATAGCCAAAAACGGTCGGCTCCCGTTCGACGGTCACTCCAGGAGTGTCGAAGGGGACCAGGATCATGCTCTGACGGTGATGGGAGTCGGCGTCGGGGTTCGTGACTCCCATCACAATGGCAATCTTGCACCGGGACGAAGCCGCCCCCGAAGAGAACCACTTTCGCCCGGTGATGACGTACTGATCGCCATCGCGTTCCATCCGGGTTCGAATGTTGGTCGCGTCCGAAGAGGCAACGTCCGGCTCGGTCATCGAGAAACACGAACGGATCTCACCCTCGAGCAACGGCGCGAGCCACCGCCCCTTCTGCTCGGGGGTGCCGAACATGTGGAGGATCTCCATGTTGCCGGTGTCAGGCGCCGCACAGTTGAGGGCCTCCGGGGCCAGGTCGGGACTGCGGCCCGTGATTTCGGCCAGAGGGGCATATTCGGAGACGGTCAGGCCGGCGCCGTGCTCCGAATCCGGGAGGAACAGATTCCAGAGACCTTGGGACCGCGCCTCCTTCTTCAGATCGTCGATGACAGGGGGGTAGAAGTTAGGGTCGCCCGCTTCGGCCATCTGCTGTTCGTAGACACCCTCCGCTGGATAGATGAAGCGGTCCATGAAAGAAGTCAGCTTTTCCCGGAGCGCCTCGACCTTGGGGGAGTATGCGAAGTCCATTATTCGACGGTACACCTTTAGGATCGAGTGATGAGTCCCGCCGCCGTCCCTTCGCACTGGTTCTTGCTTGCGGCCAAGAACCTCATGGACCGCGACTTTGCCGAACCACTGACCATCTCTGACCTGGCGGCTGCGGCCTTCTCGTCGCCAGCTCACTTCGTGCGACGATTCAAGGTCGCTTTCGGCGAGACTCCCCATCGATATCTTCAAAGGCGTCGGATCGAGCGCGCCAAGGAAATGCTGCGCAACACTCAGAAGAGCGTCACCGAAATCTGCTTCGCGGTGGGGTTCTCATCGCTCGGCACCTTCAGCCGGACCTTCAAGCACCTATCAGGCGCCTCCCCGTCCAGTACCGGTCGAGTTGGGAGACGGCTCACCCCGCCGCCCCTGCCAGGCTGCTACGTCATGATGTGGACCCGTCCGCACTAACGAGCAATCGCGGAGAAGCAACGTCCGGTCGCCGAGCGTACGGTGACCTAGCCCGTCGAACCAAGGAGCATCATGCGGCTTTCGCACGTTTCCATCTACGTACTTCGATCAGGATGAGGCCAAGGACTTCTATACGAAGAAGCTCGGACTCGATGTCCGCAACGACGAAGTCCTGGATGGCTTCAGGTGGCTGACCGTCGGATCACCTGAACAGCCTGACGTCGAGTTCGTCCTCATCGAACCCAATCCACCCATGTTCGACCCCGAGTCGGCAGCCCAATTGCGGGCCATGATCGCCAAAGGAGCGATGGGGACCTGGGTTATGGCGACCGACGACTGTCGGGCAACCCATCGCGAACTCTCTGCCCGCGGCGTCCAGTTCCTCCAGGAACCGACCGACCGCCCTTACGGGATCGAGGCTACGTTTCGCGACAACTCGGGCAACTGGTTCAGCCTCACCCAGACTCTCCGGCCGGGCTGAAGCCGACCTACCCTCGCCGGATGCATGACGACCTCCGGAACCGGGTATCCGCACTGTTCCCACAACTAACGGCGACGCTGGCCGACCTCGTCAGGATTCCATCGGTCAGCGCGCCGAGCTACCCGCCTGAACCGGTGCGCCGGTCGGCCGAGCACATCGCCGAACTTCTCCGGGCCGCTGGGTGCCAGGATGTCCAGCTCCTCGAGCATCCCGGCGCCCATCCGGCGGTGTTCGGGCACATTCCCGGTCCCCCCGGGACACCGACCGTCCTCCTCTATGCGCACCACGATGTCCAACCCCCTGGTCCTGTCGAGGAATGGCTGACGGGGCCGTTCGAGCCGTTCGAGAAAGACGGCCGTCTCCATGGCCGGGGCGCTTCCGACGACAAATCCGGCGTCATCATGCACCTGGGAACCCTCGGTGCTTACGAAGGAAACCCACCGGTCGGAGTGAATGTGTTCATCGAAGGCGAAGAAGAGGTCGGCTCGACCCACCTTGACGACTTCCTGGAGAGCTACTCCACTTTGCTCGCCTCCGATGTGATAGTCATTGCCGATGCCGGTGTATGGCGGGTCGGGCGGCCTGCCCTCTTCACCTCGTTGCGCGGATTGACGGGGTGCGTTGTCGAGTTGAGGACTCTCAAATCCGCGGTTCACTCGGGCGGATTTGGCGGCGTTTTCCCGGACGCGCTGACTTCGCTCTGCAGATTGCTGGCCACCTTGCATGACGACCAGGGCAATGTCGCGGTCCCGGGCCTGGTGTCAGAAGAGTCAGACCCGCTCGACCTGACCGAGGAAGAGTTGCGCGCCGCTGCCGGAGCCCTCGAGCAGGTGTCTTTGATCGGCAGTGGCGGCCTCACCTCGCGCCTCTTCTCCAAGCCCGCGATCTCGGTCCTGGCTATCGACGCTCCGACCATCGATGAGGCGATAAACCAGTTGGTCCCCGTGGCGCGGGCCAAGGTGAGCTTGAGGATCGCGCCGGGCCAGAACGGGCCGGCGGCGGTGGCGGCACTGCGAGGCCATCTCGAGAAGAACGCCCCCTGGGGTGCTCAGCTCACGATCTCGGACGAAGGTTATGGCGACGCGTTCAAGCTCGAGACCGAGGGCCCCGCTTACGACGCCTTCCGCCAGGCGATGGCCGAGGCGTGGGGGGTCGAGGCGGTGGAAGCCGGGGTCGGCGGTTCGATCCCCTTTGTCGCGTCATTCTCCGAGCGGATGGGGGGCGCTCCGATCCTCTTGATTGGGGCTGGTGATCCAACCTCTTCGATTCATGGGCCCAACGAGAGCCAAGACCTTGCCGACCTCGAGAAAGCTGTGCTGGCCGAAGCGATCGCTCTGCGCCTCCTGGCCGGTTGACCCCCCCAATAAACAAACAAAACTGTCTACGAGAAGCCGTGCTGGCGCCAGGCTTCGTAGATCACAATCGAGGCGGCGTTGGCCAGGTTGAGGCTGCGCACACCGGCCTGCATCGGAATCCGGAGAACGTCAGCGATCCACCCGGCACCCAAGACCTCGGTCGGCAGGCCGACCGACTCGGGTCCGAATAGAAAGCTGTCGCCAGGCTCGAAGGCCACGTCGGAGTATCTGGTGGTTCCCGACCCGGACAGGGCAAACACCCGGGAGGTCCCGGCGAATATTCGCCATGCCTCGAGGTCGGGGTGAACCTGCACCACCGCCTGGTCGCGGTAGTCCATCCCCGCCCTGCGGAGCTTGGTGTCGTCCAATGTGAAACCGAGGGGTTCGATCAAGTGAAGGCGGCTGCCCGTAATGGCGGCGAGGCGCATGCAGTTTCCGGTGTTGGGCGGAATCTCTGGGTGGAAGAGGACGATGTCGAACAAAAGGCGCCCGTTGTCAGAACAGCCGGAGCGTGCTGGATTCGATCTCTCGCAGGCCGTCGTAGTCCACCTCGAGGGTTTCGATGTTGCGACTCATCGCGAGAACCCGGGCCTGCGGCGTGATCGATTGGGCTACGAACATTGCCCTGATGGAGCCGAAACGGCCATCCAGCATCAGGCGCTCGACGTAGCGGGCTAATTGCTCGACACCGTCGATCTCTCCCCTCCGCTTCACTTCGATCGCCACGAGGGTGCCGTTCATGTCGGTGCACATGAGGTCGACCGGACCCAGGTCGGTCGGATACTCCCGCCGCAGGAGCACCAGCCCTTCTTCCATCACCCAGGGCTTGTCGGCCAGCAGCTCCTGCAGGTGGGCTTCGACCCCGTCCTTCTGAAGGCCGGGATCAGTGCCCAGGGCGACCTGGTGGTCGGAAAAGATCTCGCGCAGGTCGATGATCAGGCGTTCGCCTTTGGAGTTGGCCACCTCCCAGCGATGCTCCAGCTCAATGAGCGTGTTCGGTGCGTTCATCCAGTTGAGTGGCTTGTAGGCGCCACCGTCGGCGTGGATGGCGACGCAACCGTCCGCCTTCACCATGATCAGGCGGACGGCTTCCGGGAGATGGGCGGAGAGACGGCCTTCATAGTCGACCGTGCAACGTGCGATGACGAGACGCATCGCCCGGGAGAGTAGAGAAGCCGGGGCCGGACCGGCTGAACGGCGGTTCAGATCACCCCTGATTCCATGCGGCATCGTCAAAGGCGTCCCCCATACACTCGCCCGTCAACAATGAACCGGCCAGCAGGCAAACAGGCGGTCACCTTCGAGAAGGTCAACAAGACCTTTGACACTGTCGTGGCCGTCGACAACGTCGACCTGGGGATCGTCGACGGCGAGTTCTTTGCCATGCTCGGGCCGTCAGGTTCCGGCAAGACCACCTGCCTCCGCATGATCGCCGGCTTCGAACTCCCGACTTCCGGTCGGATCCTGCTCCACGGCGATGATGTGTCTGGCCTGCCGCCTTATGACCGCGATGTGAACACGGTCTTCCAGGATTACGCCCTGTTCCCCCATATGACGGTGGCCGACAACGTCGGTTACTCATTGATGGTTCGAAAGAGCCCCGGAGCCGAGCGCAACCGTCGTGTCGAGGAAGCTCTGGTCCTTGTCAGGTTGGAGGGCTTCGGTGGTCGCAAGCCGTCTCAGCTCTCGGGCGGCCAACGTCAACGGGTCGCTCTCGCCCGGGCATTGATCAATCGACCCTCGGTCTTGCTCCTGGACGAACCGCTCGGTGCCCTCGACCTGAAGCTCCGCCAGGCGATGCAGACGGAATTGAAGGCGCTGCAGCGCGAGGTCGGCATCACGTTCATCTTTGTGACCCACGACCAGGAAGAAGCGCTCACGATGAGCGATCGGCTGGCGGTCTTCAATCACGGGCGAGTCGAGCAGGTGGGACGGCCCGCCGAGGTCTACGAAAGCCCAGTCAACTCGTTCGTGGCCGGCTTCGTGGGCACTTCCAACATCATCTCCGGTGAATTGGCCTTGCGGGTTACGGGCAAGCCGGGCTCGTTCACGGTCCGCCCGGAGAAGATCTCGGTCTCTGCGGCCGGTACGCCCCAGGTTGCGGGAACCCACGCCATCGAGGGGACCGTCACCGAGTCGGTGTACATGGGCGCCTTCAACCGCCTGCGGGTGGCGGTTCCGGATGGAGAGTTGCTCGTGACCAGCCAGAACCTGGACGTGCGCGGCATTCCCCGCGCCGTGCAGGGGCAACGGGTCACCCTGAGTTGGGATGAGGATTCGTCGCGGCCCTTGGCCGAGACGGAAAAGCCGGCACCGGCGCTCGCCGGGGCCAACGAATAAGACGGAGGGAGATAGACATGCGATCGAAACTGATCGTGTGGCTGGCAATGATGGTTCTGATTGCGGCCGCCTGTGGCGGAGACGCGACCGATGGCGGAGAGGAAGGCACCGCCCTACCGACGGAGATAGGCGAGAGCGAGGGTCAGGTCAACATCGTTGCCTGGGCCGGGTACATCGAGGATGGTTCAACCGATCCCGCCTTCGACTGGGTGACTCAATTCGAGACCGACAGCGGATGTCAGGTCAACGTCAAGACCGCCGGCACCTCGGACGAGATGGTGGCGCTGATGACGGGGTCCGACGAATACGACCTGGTCACGGCTTCGGGCGACTCCAGCAACCGCCTTATCGCCGGCGGCACCGTCCAGGAGATCAACATCGACCTCATCGAGGGATGGGACACTGTCGACCCCAGGCTCCAGGACGCCCCGTGGCACACCGTCGACAGCAAGCACTACGGAGTTCCCTACCAATGGGGTGGCAACGTGCTGGCCTATAACACCGAGGTGTTTGGCGACACGCCCCCGACTTCATGGAGTGTTGTCTTCGAGGAGCAGACGCTCCCCGATGGTGAATCGAACGCCGGGCGGGTCCAGGCCTATGACGGCCCCATCTACATAGCCGACGCGGCCATGTACATGGGTGTCGAGCAGCCCTATGCCCTGAGCCAGGAGCAGTACGACGCTGCTCTCGACTTGCTCCGCGCACAGCGCAACCTGGTCGGTCGCTACTGGCATGACGCGTTCATCCAGATCGACGACTTCACCAACGAAGGAGTGGCGGCGTCATCGAGCTGGCCCTTCCAGGTCAATATCCTGCAAGCCGGCGGCGCCCCCGTCGCCAGCGTCGTACCCGAGGAGGGTGCGACCGGGTGGGCCGACACCACCCTGATGCACGCCAACGCTCCCAATCCCAACTGTGCGTACAAGTGGCTCAACCACTCGATCACAGCCGGGATCCAGGGCGATTTGGCGGCATGGTTCGGAACAGTTCCGGCGGTCCTGTCGGCATGTGACGGCAACGAACTCCTCGGCCCCGACGGGTGCGCGACCAACGGCCGTGACAACTTCGACCGGATCAAGTTCTGGCAGACGCCCACTGAGGACTGCCTCGGAGCGGGTGGCACCTGCGTTCCCTATTACAAGTGGGTAACCGACTACCTCGCCGTGATCGGCGGCCGGTAGACCAGTTGACGAGAGGGGGGCCGGCCGTTGTTCTGGCCCCCCTCCTCGACATATGACTACTGCCACCCAGTCCTCGCGCCCACTGCGCCGGATCGCAGCTGCGCTGTACCGTCGTCGTCGGCTGCGGCTCGCCCTTTTGCTGGCGCTACCGGTCGTCTGGCTGGTCGGTGTGTATGGAGGCTCGCTCGTTTCCCTGCTCACCCAGAGCTTCTTCAGCCTCGACAGCTTTGCCGGGACCATCGATCGCACCCCGACGCTCGACACTTGGGGGGAGTTGTTTACTCCTGCCAACCGGGCGGTCATGGGGAGAACCATCGGCATGGCCGCGGCCGTCACAGTGGCAGCGGTGATAGTCGCCCTCCCCCTCGCCTATTACATCGCCCGCTACGCCTCAACTCGCGTCAAGGGGTGGATGGTGCTGGCGGTACTCCTGCCCCTCTGGTCGTCCTACCTCGTCCGGGTCTATGCATGGAAGCTAATCCTGGCGGCGGAGGGGATCATCAACTGGTTCCTGACGAGATTGGGCCTGGGCGGTGTGCTCGAGGGTATCCTGGATCTACCGGTGATCGGGGGGCCATCGCTGTCGGTGTCCTACCTCGGCCAGTTCGTGGTCTTCCTGTACATCTGGCTGCCCTTCATGATCCTCCCCATCGTGACCGCCTTGGAGCGGGTCCCGCGGTCGTTCCTGGAGGCATCGGCCGATCTCGGAGCTAAGCCCGCAACCACATTTCGCAAAGTCGTCTGGCCGCTCTCGATACCGGGGGTGGCGGCTGGCTCCATCTTCACCTTCTCGTTGACGCTAGGCGACTACATCATTCCGACTGTCATAGGCGACTCCAGCCCCTTCATCGGATTGGCCATCTACAGCCAGCAAGGTGTCGCCGGCAACCTTCCCGCGGCCGCCGCGTTCTCCTTTGTTCCGATCGCCGTGATGGCCATATACCTCACACTCGCCCGGCGGCTCGGCGCCTTCGAGACCATCTAATGAAGATCAGTCACCCATGAGAGGAGGCAAGGCCCTGGCATGGGTGGCAGGAGCGGTCCTGGCGTTTCTGCACATCCCGATCTTCCTCGTATTCCTCTATGCCTTTACGACCGAGGAAGCCAGCTTTCAGTTCCCGCCGCCGGGGCTGACCACCCGATGGTTCGGTGTCGCCGCCGCCAACCCGGACATCCGCGAAGCCCTCTCCCTGTCCCTGACGGTGGCGGCGGTCGCCACCGGGGTGGCATTGATTCTCGGGACTCTCGCTGCGGGGGCAATCTGGCGGTCGCGCTTCTTCGGGAGGGAAACCCTCTCCCTGTTCATCGTGCTTCCGATCGCCCTCCCCGGCATCATCACCGGGATCGCCCTGCGCTCAGCGATCAATCTCGCCGATCTCACCTTCGGCTTCTGGACGCTGGTGATCGGCCACGCCACCTTTTGTGTCGCCGTTGCCTACAACAACGTGATCGCACGCATGCGACGCACGTCACCTTCCCTCCTGGAGGCGTCGATGGACCTGGGAGCGAGTGGTTGGCAGACGTTCCGACACGTGCTCCTCCCTCAACTCGCCCCCGCACTGGTCACCGGTGGCATGCTGGCCTTTGCCTTGTCATTCGATGAGATCATCGTGACGACCTTCACGGCCGGACAGCAGCAGACACTCCCCATCTGGATCTTCTCGTCTTTGGTGCGGCCCCGGCAGCGTCCGGTCACCAACGTCGTGGCGGTGCTGGTGGTGGTGCTGACCTTCTTGCCAATCATCCTCAGCCAGCGGTTCGCCCGCCGGACCGACGAGCATTAGACGAAAGCGACAACGAGACAGGAGTCAGAATGAGCGACAAGCTCTGGATAGATGGTCGGTGGACGGACTCACAGGGCGGAGGCGAGCTCGAGGTCGAGAACCCAGCCACCGGCGAGGTGGTCGGCAGCGTGGTCGACGGGAGCGCGGCGGATGTCGACAACGCGGTCAGGGCCGCCAACACCGCCTTCTTCGATGGCCGCTGGTCGAAGCTAAGTCCGGGCGCACGGGCTCTGGCGATCCACCGCATGGCCGACATGCTGGAAACCCGGGCCGAGGAATTCGCCAGGGTCGAATCGGAAGACACCGGAAAACCCTATGCCGGTGGCTCCCTGGGAGCCGACCTGCCGATGGCGGTCGACAACCTGCGCTTCTTCGCAGCTGCCGCACGCAACATCGCCGGCACGGCTTCGGGCGATTTCATGACCGGATACACCTCCATGCTGCGGCGGGAGCCGGTAGGCCCGATCGGACAGATCGCGCCGTGGAACTACCCGCTGGCGATGGCGATCTGGAAGATCGGACCTGCTTTGGCTGCGGGTTGCACCACTGTGTTGAAGCCCGCCCCCGGCACCCCCCGCACCGCCCTCATGCTCGGGGAGCTCGCCAAGGAGGCCGGTATTCCCGACGGCGTATTCAACGTCGTCACCGGCGGCAACGACACCGGACAAGCTCTGGTCGAGCACCCCGATCTGCGAATGATCTCGCTGACCGGGTCGACCGGAACGGGCAAGAAGGTCATGAAGACCGCCGCCGACACCCTCAAGCGGGTCCACCTCGAACTAGGTGGCAAGGCGCCCTTCATAGTGTTCGAGGACGCCGATCTCGAGGCCGTGGCCGCCGCTGCCCAGATCGGAGCCCTGTTCAACACTGGCCAGGACTGCACCGCAGCCGCCCGGTTGTATGCATCGAGAGACAGGATCGGTGAAGTGATCGATGCGGTCGTCGAGATCTTCGAGTCGACCAAGGTGGGCGATCCCTGGAGTGATGACACGTTCATGGGCCCGCTGATCTCAGGCACCCAGCGAGACCGGGTCTCCGCCTTTGTCGATCGGGCCAGAAAGGAAGGAGCCAAGGTCGTGACCGGTGGCCAGGTACCCGCCGGCATGGACCGCGGTTACTTCTACGCCCCGACGGTCATCACCGACGTCGACCAGCGCTCGGAGATCGTCCAGCAGGAGGTCTTCGGGCCGGTGCTGGTAGTGCTTCCGTTCGAAGGGGAGGAAGAGGCGATCAGGCTCGGCAACGACGTCCTCTACGGACTCGCCGCCTCGGTCTGGACCAAGGACATCGGACGCGCCCTCCGGGTGGCCGCGGCACTCGAGTTCGGCACGGTATGGGTCAACGATCACATCCCCCTGGCGTCGGAGGCTCCCCACGGCGGATTCAAGCAATCCGGGTTTGGCAAGGATCTCTCCGAGGAGGCGGTGCTCGACTACACGATCACCAAGCATGTCATGGTCAAGCACGCCTGACACGTCGGGTGCAGGTCAAGCACGCCTGACACGTCGGGTGCAGGTCGAGACGCCTATCGGAACCGAAGCCAGTGCGCCCATCGATGCCAGGCCCGCAGGTCGGGCTGGTGGCCGCATGCCACCATCGCCGTTCTCATTGGGGTGTTGAGCACGTCGACGTCAGACAGTATCTGCTTGAAGCCCCTCTGTCGCGCCGCCGACGTGGCGGCCATCAGCAGCCGCCGTCCAAGTCCAAGACCACGATGAGCCGGGAGAACACCGATGTAGGCGATCGTGGCGGTGTCTTCTTCGTCGAAGGCGGATAGACCCACCATCCCGATGGGCTCGCCGTCCACGTAGCCGATCAAACAGCTCGATCTGTCCTCGGGTGCTAGCGAGGTCATCATCACTCTGGCCCAGTTCTCAGGCCCGGTGGCCGCGTAGTAGTAGTTGTCGTTGCGGTCCAACCCACTTGAGGGAACCCCGGAGAAGACCGCCGAGTAGGCATCGTCTCCCACCTCCTCGAGGGAACGGGTCTCGATGGTGACGTCGAGAGGCTCGCCCCGATCGACCCAGAGGTACCCGTGCTTTTCCTGGAACAACTCGAAACCAAGTGCCTCGAACAAGTGGATGCGCCCCCACGGGTGCTCATGGACCTCGAGGTTGGTGTTGGCCTGCAGAACGGATGGCGTCGATGCGGGAAGATCGGCGACCACGCTGCCCAACAGATCGGCGCCGGCAGAGAACCAATCCTCGTCCCACGGAAGCTGCAGGCCAGCTAGGAACATCTCGAGTGGTGGCAGCGACCCCAGCCACGCATCGTCGGGGACACTCGCTTCGATGTGGAGGTCGACCTGAGCCACCTGGGTGGATCCGCGATACAGCCCGTACCTGAACGGCACGTCATCCTGGCTGATCGCACGGACGCTCGACATCGCCAGAGACGGTAAAGGCAAACGCGATTTTTGGAGGCGAAAGAGAAGAGCAACGAAGCAAGCGGATTCGGCACTGTCTTCGAATAGCACCCGAAATTTGGCGGGTGGGTCCCGGCGAATTCGAAATTCGGTCTGAGGGTCCCGGCAACCGGGAGCGTGGCACCAGATATGGTGAGAGCCGGGACTGGTGCGCCAAATTTGCGGAGCGAAAAGTTGGGAGCAGGGCATCCTAGCCTGATGTAAACATGGCTGCACGTGCTCCCCTAACCGTCGGTTCGGCGGCACGCGCCATCGATGCAGTGAAGGTCTACGGCGACGGACCGACTGCCGTCAGGGCCCTCGACGGGATCACCCTGGAAATCCCTGCCGGCGAATTCACCGTGATCATGGGGGCGTCCGGGTCGGGGAAGTCGACCCTGCTTCATTGCCTGGCCGGCCTGGACAACTTGACGAGCGGGCATATCTTGATCGGTGAGACCGACCTCGCCTCTCTCGACGACGCCGCCCTCACCAGACTCCGACGTGACAGAGTCGGTTTCATCTTTCAGGCGTACAACCTCATCCCGACGCTGACGGCCGGTGAGAACATCTCGCTGCCACTTTCCATTGCGAATCGTAAGCCAGACGACTCCTGGTTCAACGCTGTCGTCGAGACGCTCAACCTGGGCGATCGCCTCACCCACAGACCCAGCCAGCTCTCTGGCGGCCAGCAACAGAGAGTGGCGGCCGCACGGGCGCTCATCACCAGGCCCGACATCGTCTTCGCCGACGAGCCCTCCGGCAACCTCGACTCCCGATCGGGACACCAATTGCTGGAATTCCTGCGCCGGGCTGTCGACGAATTCGGACAGACGATCGTCATGGTCACGCACGACGCCAACGCTGCCGCATTTGCCGACCGCGCCGTGTTCCTGGCCGACGGCCGCGTCGTCGATGAGTTGTTGGCGCCGACGGCCGACCGGATCCTTGATCGGATCAAGAGTCTTGAGCCCTGACCACCCTTTGCCGCCCGAGTCGATGGTGCTTGAGTCCTGATGCTGCGGGCGACATGGAGGGGCCTGGTCGGTCACCGGCTTCGCTTCGCTCTCACTGCCCTGGCGATCGCCCTCGGCGTGGGTCTGGTGGCCGCCAGTTTCATGTTTACCGACAGCCTCGATCAGGCCTTCGACGACCTCTTCGGCGCCAGTCTCACTGGCTTCGACGTCCAGGTGCGTCCGATCGTCGACGATGACCTGTCGTTTACCCAGGGCAAGCCCCTCGACGAAGGATTGGTCGCCCGGGTCCGCTTGGTCGACGGGGTCGATGCGGCAGCAGGAAGCCTGTTCGGTTTTGCCCAGATCGCCATCGACGGCGAGCCCGTCCAGAACGGGCAGGCGCCGTCGTTCGTGGTCAGCTGGCCGAGCCTGGTGTCGACGTTCGGAGTCAGATCCGGCCAACAGCCGCTCGGACCGGACGAGGCGGCCATAGACCCGAGCACCGCCGAACGCTATGAAGTCGCGATCGGCGAGCAGATCCGGGTCGTGGGCGTCGGCGAACCAATGTCCTACACGGTGACCGGCACCGCCGGCCTCGAAGGATTCGACAGCTTCGGTGGCTCGGCGACGGTCTATGTCCCCCTCGCTACCGCTCAAGACCTGCTCGATCTTCCGGGCCAGGTTCTCAGCATCGAGGTGCAGACCGACGACCAGACCCCCCTCGATGAAATGATCCAGCGCATCGGGCCGATGCTGCCTGAGGGGGTCGAGGCGGTGTCGGCTCAGAGCGCGGCTGAGGAGCAACTTGCGACGTTCAAAGACGCGCTTGGCTTTCTCAATACTTTCCTGCTCGTCTTCGCCGGTGTCACAGTGTTCGTCGCGGCGTTTCTGATTCAGAACACGTTCCGGATCATCGTCGCCCAGAGAACCCAGGAACTGGCGATGTTGCGAGCCGTGGGAGCATCGCGCCGCCAGGTGATCGGGATGGTCCTCGGCGAGGCCACCATCGTGGCGGCGATCGCCTCGGTGGCCGGTCTCGGCCTCGGAGTCGTCCTGGCCCGATTGATTCGCCGACTCCTCTCCTTCGGTGGTGCCCTTCCCTCGGCCCCTCTGCAGCTGGCCGGTCGAACGGTGCTGATCGGACTTGCCACCGGCATCGTCATCACAGTGGCGTCGGCGGTGCTGCCGGCGCGGTGGGCTTCGCGGGTCGCTCCCGTGGCCGCCCTCAGAAAGGTCCAGGTTCCCGAATCGAGGGGATTGCTGCGACGGAGGGCAATCATCGGTCTCGACATCTCCGGGCTTGGCATTGCGATCATGACCGTCGGTCTGGTGCTCGAGCGTGAAGATCAGACCATTCCCGACATCGCCCTGGTCGGAGCCGGGGCCGGGTTGATCTTCATTGGCGTCGCCGCGTTGTTAGCGGTCGTCGCCCGCCCGATAACTGCTCTCGTTGGTGCCCCGCTCAAGGCGGCCGGCTTGCCGGGACGACTGGCCGTCGACAACGCCGGGCGCAGTCCCCGGCGAACTGCTGCGACGGCCTCGGCGCTTATGGTCGGACTGGCCCTGGTAGGTCTGACGCTGGTCCTGGCCGATTCGCTCAAGACAACCGCCTCGATCCTTCTGGAGGAGCGATTCCAGGCCGATCTGGTGATATCTCCGGCTGGATTCGGAGGTAGTCGCCTATCGCCGGAACTGGCGATTCGGGTGGCCGAGCTTCCTGAGGTCAAGCTGGCGTCGGCGGTTCGAGGGGGTCAGGTCGAGGTCGAAGACGAGACCCGATTCTTGATCGGGGTCGATCCCTCGACGCTGGAGGAACTGGTCAGCTTCACGGTCATCGAAGGGGCCATAACTGAAATCGGGGCAGGCAGCATCGGGGTCCGACGGGGCCTGGCCGAGCAGTTGGGAGTCCATGCCGGCGACAAGCTGACGGTTCGCTTCGCCCGGAGCGGTGACCAGGTTTTCAACGTGGCCGCCGTCTACGACGCCCGCGGGCTGGGAGCGGGATTGATGGTTGATCGCAGCACCTTCGCCGCCAACTTCACCGAGCAATTTGACGACCAGGTCTTCATCGACCTCATCGACGGGCTCTCAGTTGAGGAGGGGCGAACGGCGGTCGAGGAAATCAGCGAAGAGTTCGTGGGTGCTGAGGTCCTCGATCAGTCCGAGTTCCGCCAACAGGCGTCCACCCAGATCGATCAGTTGGTTCGACTGGTGTTCGGCCTCCTGGGGGTGGCGGTGGTCATTGCCATATTCGGGATCACGAACACCCTCTCGCTGTCGGTCCTGGAGAGGACCAGGGAAATAGGGCTGCTGCGGGCGGTGGGAATGAGCCGCGGCCAGCTTCGGAGGTCGATCACCTGGGAATCGGCGTTGATCGCCGTTCTGGGAGCAACTATCGGGATGGGCCTCGGTTTGTTCTTCGCCTGGGCAGTGATTGCAGCCCTCGAGGACGACGTCCTCGTGTTGTCGATTCCGTGGGACCAGGTTGCCCTGGCGCTGGTGGCGGCCGGGCTCGCAGGTGTGGTCGCCGCCGTCATCCCCGCCTGGAGGGCATCGAGAAGAGACATCCTCGAAGCAATCGCGTACGAGTAGAGATTCGCGAGGGCATGCGCCTCCGGTTCGTAAACGAATTCTTGCAAGAAGGGGACCAGGCGAACCGGCGTCGGCCTTTGGGTTCGCCTGCGACCGGAGTTCGCGCACCCCCCTCGATCGCCCAAAGCGGCGATCGGTCCCCCTGCTTGCGGGGGGACAAGGGGTCCTCGCTCTACGCAACTCGATTGCTGGTAACGCTCAACCTTTGACCGGGAAAGATCGATGGTCTTCGTACCATCCCTCCGGCGTGGATTTATCTATGAGTTCTGCCTTCTTGTTCGTTTATGGCTTAGTGGCGCTGTTTCTGACGTCCAATGCCATTCGGAAACCATCGCCACCTTCTTCCCGCTTTCCGGCTTTGTGGCTTCCAGCCGTGTTTGTTGCCGAGATTCCCTGGTTCTGGTTTCTCCTTCGGATTGTCGTGAGCGGAGGCTTTGCGGCCATAGGCGCCCACCAACTCCCGATCGGGCGCGTGGGATTGTTGGTGCTCGCAATCGCACAGGTGCTGCAACTCGAACTGGTCCGGCGAGCGGACGCGTCGGCTCGCGAGGTTGGTCCGGGGAGAGCCGCGGCCGCATGGTGGGAGAGGATCACCGGCTGGCCATATCGGATTCCGGCAGGCATTGAACGAACGGCCGGGATCGAATACAGGCCCGGCCTGACTCTCGACGTTTATAGGCCTAGCGGTCCCCCCACTGAGTCGGTTCCTTGCCTCGTCTACGTCCATGGTGGTAGCTGGGGTGGGGGCGATCCGCGCCGGGTCTTCCGCACCGTCGTGCATCACCTCGCCTCCCAGGGATGGGGAGTTTTGACGATCCGTTATCCGTTGTCTCCGACGGCGACGTTCCCCGACCATGTTGTCGGCGTCAACCGGGCGCTGCATTGGGTCAAGACCAAAGGGGCCGAGACATTCGGACTGGACCCCGACCGAATCGCGGTGGCGGGGGGATCGGCTGGCGCCCATCTGGCATCACTGGCGGTCCTATCGAACGGCGACCACCAGCCTGGTTTCGAATCGGCCGACACCTCAGTCAAGGCAGCCGTCGTCCTCTACGGCATCTACGACTTCTTCAACCGAAACAACACCCGGGTCAATTGGTCGCTCATTCCGAATCGAGTGATGAAGGCAGCATTGGCCGACGCCCCCGATCGCTATCGGGAAGCCTCCCCTCTCGACCAGGTTCGGGGTGACGCTCCCCCATTCCTGGTGGTCCACGGCACGAGCGACTCCCTCGTCCCGATCGCAGAAGCGGAGTTCTTCGTCGAGGCTCTGCGCGCGGTCGGCGCCCCCGTCGAGTTCTTGCCGGTGCGCCGCGCTCAGCATGCTTTCGACGTTCTGGGTGGAGTGCGAACCAGGGCACTGGCAGTGCGAATCGAACACTTCCTCGAATCGAGCTTCTCCGAGACCGTGAACGATTCGCTTCCCTCCGACGCACACAAGCCGGACGCGGCATGATGGGGGTATGCAAAGAATTGCCATAGGCACCGAGAAGGGCGCCTACTTCCTCGATAAGAACGGCGGGTGGCAGGTCGACGGGCCGCGATTCCCGGGATGGAAAGTCTCAGCGTTCGGCCGGGCGCCCGACGGGACGTATCTGGCTGGTCTGGGTTCGAATTGGTTCGGAGCCTCGGTTCATCGCAGCGATGACTCCGACAAGTGGGAACAGGTGGAATCCGGCCCTTCGTACCCGAGCGATCTCGACCGCAAGCTCACTCAGATCTGGACATTCCACACATCCGGCGACAGGGTCTTTGCCGGGGTTGACCGGGCCGGCCTGTTCACCTCGGACGACCAGGGCATGACCTGGGACCCAGTGGTTGGGCTCAACGAACACGAGTCCAGGCCAGGCTGGGAGCCCGGTTTCGGTGGTCTCTGCGCCCATCACATCCTGACCGATGGCGATCGAATCTGGGTCGGAATCTCGGCGGTGGGCGTGTTCCGATCCGATGACGGAGGGAAGACATTTGGCCGGTTCGATAAGGGAGTGACCCCGGTCGGAACCCCGGACGAAGAAGGTGTCGGCTCTGATGGTTGGTGCGTTCATGGCCTGGTCGCAGATCCGACGAATCCAGACGCGATCTGGCGGCAGGATCATATGGGCGTGTACAGGACGATCGACGGGGCGGAAACCTGGGAACGGATCGAAACCGGCCTCCCGTCGGGCTTCGGGTTCCCGATGCGCCGCCATCACGCCAGTGCGACGTTGTTCGTAGTCCCCCTCGCAGCCGATGAGAACCGGGTGCCGGTCGACGGCCGGTTGGCTGCCTACCGGTCGACAGACGCCGGCGATTCATGGAACGTCGCCGGCAGCGGTTGGCCCCGCGCCGAGCAGTTCACGGGGGTGCTTCGCAACGCCATGGACGTCGATGCGGACGGAGGTGTGGCCTTCGGAACCACGGGTGGCCAGGTGTACGTCAGCACAGATGTTGGCGAGCGCTGGGAGCGACTGCCGTTCTCATTCCCGAGGATCCTGACCGTCGCCGTCATCTGATGGCGCGGGTGACAGTCACCCTCCCGAGGCTGCTCGAACCGGCAGTCGGGGCGACCCGGCGAGTCGAGTTCGAGGCCGGATCGGTCGGCGAGGCAATCGATGAACTTCTGCAACACCACCCCACCCTGCGCGTCCACCTCTTCGATGAGCTAGGGGACCTTCGCCAGCACGTGCTGTGTTTCCTCGATGGAAGCCAGACCAGGCTCGTCGACCGCGGTGTCCCGATCACGGAGCCGGCTCAAATCACCTTCCTCCAGGCGGTCTCGGGGGGAGATCAGTGAAGGCCCAGATTGTGAAGGCTTCTGCACCGAAAGCGGCAGGTAAACCTTCACGGAACCAAGCCCTTGAAGTCTCCGTGCACCCATTCGTACCGTGTCGTTGAAGGCCGACGTTGTTGTCTGTGGGGCGGGTATCGCCGGAGTCGCCACCGCGTATCACCTGTCAGTGAAACGCGGAGTGCGGAAGGTCGTGCTCGTCGATCCCCGGCCGCCTCTCACCCTCACTTCCGATAAGTCGACGGAGTGTTATCGGAACTGGTGGCCGAATGCGCCCATGGTCGGCCTGATGAACCGATCGATCGACCTGCTCGAAGAGATGGCCCGGGAGAGCGACAACGCGTTCCACCTCAGCCGGCAGGGTTATCTGTATGTCACAGCGAGTTCCGATCGACTCCGCGACATGGAAGACGAAGGGATCTCTATTTCGAATCTGGGAGCCGGGGAGTTGCGCCGGCATCCTGGAGTCTCCGAATACCAGTCGCCCAGCGTTCCTGGTCGCCCCGAGGGTGCCGACCTGTTTCTCGAGGGCGATGAGCTCCGACGCTTCTATCCCTTCCTGACCGAGCAGGCGGTCGGAGGGATTCACGCCCGACGCGCCGGGTGGTTTTCGGCCCAACAGCTCGGCGCTTGGATGATCGAGCGAGCCCTCCAACACGGGCTGGAGATCGTTAAAGCGTCTGTCAGCCGGGTCTTCCTGCAAGCCGGAACGGTCGGCCGAGTCCTACTCGACAGCGGCCAGGAGATCGCAACGCCAATTTTCGTAAACGCCGCCGGCCCGATGCTGGCTCAGGTCGGACGGCTTCTCGAGGTCGAGCTGCCAGTCTTTTCCGAGGTCCATATCAAAGTGGCCTTCCGAGACCACCTGCGGGTCATCCCCCGACACTCACCGATGGTCATCTGGTCCGATCCGCAATCGTTGAGCTGGTCCGAAGCCGAGGTCGAGGCGCTTCAATCCGAGAGTCGCACCGACCTGTTGGGAGCGATGCCCGCCGCCTGCCACTACCGGCCCGAGGGCGGACCGGAATCGGACTGGCTGGTGGCGCTGTGGGAATACCACCGGTTGATTCAGGAACCGACCTGGCCTCTGCCCGATGATCCGGTCTACCCCGAGGCGGTAATGAGAGGGCTGACAACGATGGTGCCCGGGCTCGCCGTCTATCTCGACCGGCTCCCGCAACCAGTCGTCGATGGCGGCTACTACACGAAGACCCGGGAGAATCGACCGCTGGTGGGACCGCTCGGCGTCGACGGGGCATTCGTCGTCGGGGCCTTCTCAGGATTCGGGGTGATGGCCGCGGCCGCCGCAGGGGAACTCGCCGCGATGTACGTGACTAACGCCGACTTGCCGGTGTACGCAACCGCCTTCGCTTTGTCGCGCTATAAGGATCCGGGCTACCTGGCCGAGATCGACACCATCACGAATACCGGCCAGATCTAGATCTACTCGTGACCTTCGAGGCAGAGGCAGAACGGATGCCCGGCCGGATCGAGAAACACTCGAAAGTCGTCGCCCGGTTGGATCTCCGCCTTGCGGGCACCTAGCGCGAGGACCTTCCGTTCGCCTTCATCGAGATCCTTCATCTCGAAATCGATGTGCGCCTGCTGGGGACGGTCGGAGCTCGGCCAGACCGGCGGTTGATGATCCGGCGCCAATTGGAAGGCAAGTGTGGGTCCTGACTCGTTTCGGAGTCGCACCCAGTCGCCATCGTCGCGTTCGATTTCCCACCCTGTGATCGCGGAGTAGAACGCGGCGAGGGATTGGGGGTCGGGACAATCAAGAGCGAACACGGTGAGGCGGGCGATTCCAGGCATCCGCGAACAGTACCTGGGCGGAGTCGCTCAGACTCTTGCTGGGGTTCGGATCTCGGCATGCAATGACGGCCAGTCCACGACCAGCTCGTCATGCTGATCGAGGCCGTCCCAAAGCGAAGCCATCCGACCGAGTTCTCGAGTGACGGGCGTGTCGTGGCCAGCCTGCCAGCGCGCCACTTGTTGGCCGGTGATGAGCTCGGTCTGACGGAGTTCTTCCTGGTGCTGGGCGATGATGGCTCGACCGGGCTTGGTCCGCTTCCGGCCAGTGCTCTTGAAGGTTGCGCCCGCCGCCACACACCCCCAGAACCCGTACGGCAAACCCATTGCTGCTTCGACCACGAGCTGCGTCAAATCGTGAGGAATGCCACCACGCCCGAGCGCCATGGCGGTACCCGGGACCACAGTGCGCTTGCCCCGCACCGCAACCCAATAACTGCACCGCTGCTCCGCCAGCTTCCGAAATGTCACCTGCACGGAACCAGGTTATGAGGACGGTCCGGCAAGAGCCGCCCAATTTTTGCCTTCTGGATGAGTAAAACAGACTTGACTTGATGTCTGACATACCTTACATTGGCCGATGTCAAAAATTATCGACATGGAGGTTCGGATGTCCTACAGAGAGAAGAGCACAGCGGTGATCCTCGTCGGATACCTGGTTGTTTACTGGGGGAGATCCTTAAGTCCATCGCAATGCTCGTGAACTATCGACGGAGCCTGTGACGGTGGTAAAGCCGACTCGAATCACCAATGAGATCCGGGCTTTTCGCTTCGCATCCGCCGAAATGACTCAGGCGAACCTGGCTGAACGCATCGGTGTGACCCGTCAGACCGTTATCGCCATCGAACAGGGGCGATACTCCCCTTCGCTCGAGGTTGCGTTCAAGATCGCCCGCGTGTTCGGGGTGCCGCTGGACAGGGTGTTCCAATATCCCGACGACAAGTCACGGCGCGGAAGGCAACCCTCCTGAGCGTGTCCGCTACAGCCGAAGGTCCGTCAGCCACGGGCCAAGCACCGGATCGTCCTCGACCAAACGAACCATGTTGGATTGGACAGTGGCGGCAAGCTCTTCGAGGTGCACCCCGCGAACCGTCGCTAGTTCACTCACGATGTCGCTGATAACTTGTGGTTGGCCGACTTCGCCCGTCAGCCACCGCAGACCGCCCGGGTTGTCGGTCTCAGTGAGAAGCTGGTCGGACGGAACGGCTCGAGCCACGTCGCGTATGTGGCTCGAATGCATGACCTCGACTCCAAGCGAGAGCATGTACCCCGCTGTGACGAGCTCAGACAGAATGTCAAGCGGCCCCGAGTACCAGTGAATGATCGCCCGGTCGATGCGGTGATAGCGAAGAATGTCGGCCGTATCTTGTTCCGCTCCGGCACAGTGAACATTGACCAGTTTGTCCTGGTCCCGGGCAAGGTCAAGCAACATCGCAAACACCTGTCTCTGCGAGACGTAGAGGGCTTCGTCCGTTACCAATCGATAGTCGAGGCCGACTTCGCCAATAAATGGGCTGCGATTGGCAATCTTGCAAACTTCATCCATCGATTCCGCGTACTCGTGAGCAACCGACGGGTGAATCCCGAACCCAGCCATGACCAGAGTTGAGCGAGCGGCGATCGCCTCAGCTCGCACGAACGAGGCTGGGCCATCAGCGACAGTGAGCGTCAATATCCGTTGTCGCTCAATCGCAGCCAGCACCTCTTCGATCTCATCGTCGCCGTATTTGTCGAGATGGGTATGGGCATCGACGAGCACCTTCCTCTGATTTTGGCCCGTGGTGGTCAGCAGCGCTCCGTCGCACCCACAAATCCTTTCCGGAGACTCGCGGCATCGGGCACACCCGCGCCGATAGCCTGCAAAGAACCACGCCGGCAGAACGGGGACTCATCATGGACTGGAAGATTGAACTCGTTGCGATTCCTGTCTCCGACGTCGATCGCGCCAAAGAGTTCTATACCGAGAAAGCCGGCTTCAACGCCGACCATGACCACGTCGTGAGCGAAGAGATTCGCTTCGTCCAGCTCACTCCCCCGGGATCGGCTTGCTCGATCGTTCTCGGGTTGGGGATCACCGAAGCCGAGCCCGGCTCGGTCCAGGGTGTGCAGATGGTCGTCGCCGACGTCGAGGCGGCCAGAGCAGAACTTGTTGGAAGAGGGATGGAAGTCAGCGATGTCCAGGACTACCCGTGGGGAAGGTTCGTGTTCTTTCAGGACCCGGACGGCAACGGCTGGTCGGTGCAAGAGCTGCCTCCTCGAGGTTGACCAACAGCGATTTCATCCCTACTGCACAAGTCTCGACGAGTCGACCTCATCGATCGGCCTTAGAAGGAAGACCGGGTGCTGGCCAGCCTCCACTATCCAGTCCGTCGGCGGGGCCTCCGGTGTGACATTGAAATACGGGCCGATGACCCGGCGCGTGATCCGCCCGGCCTGGCGGAAGCTTTCTCGAAGGACCGGAGCCGCCAGCTCAGCGGACAGCTCCTCTGCTTCGACAGTCGTTGTGCGTCCGCGGCGAGAAACCACTGCCCGGCCCGCGGCCCGAAGGTTCTTGAACCAATCGACCACGCCGTATGGCGCCGCTACACGCCAGCCGGTGTCGTCGATCAAGACCGCGATGGGAGTCGTCCTGGGCAGGCCACTCTTTCGCCCCGCCACCGTGAGCAAGGCCATGGGACCCATCGGCAGACCTACCCGGATCAGCGGTGTCACCACGCGATTCCCGATGCGGATGGACATGGTTGGTCGAAAGCCGCTCATTACGATCCTCTCTCTGGTCAGTTACATACCTTACGATTCCCATACTATATGATTTCAATACTATATGCCTAGCTCGCCCAGCCCTCCTCCCGCCCTGGTGAGGGAGGTCCAGTTCGCCGTCAGGGCCATGGGGATGCGGCTCGGCCGCCTGAATGACGCAGTCGCCGGTCTGGTCGACTTGAAGGGAGGCGATATCGAACTGCTTGACCACGTCGGCCGGGTCGGACCGGTGTCACCCGGTGAGTTGGCCGCCCAGCTCCATGTCCATCCGGCGACGATGACCGGCATCCTCGATCGTCTTGAAAAGGGAGGATGGGTCGTCCGCGAGAGGGACTCACCCGACCGCAGGAAGGTCCAATTGCGGGCGATCAGGACGAGGGGACCCGAACTCATTCGGCTCTACGCCCCGATGAACACAGCGATCGCGAAAATCTGTGCGTCCTTCACGACCGAACAGCTAACGGCGATTCGCGACTTCCTCGTCGGCATAGGCATCGCCGCCGCCGAAGCAACCGAAGCCGACAAATAGGCGCTCAGTCCGGAAGCATTGGGACCGTCAAGCCCTCGGCCTTGCCGAGCAGCACCGCCCGAGTCACAGCCGACGACCCGAATCTGGCTCGCAGATCGTCCACCGCGGCATCAAGAGAAAGCCCGCTGTGACGATCGAATGGCAGCTCCAGCTGAACGGCCGAGTCGTCATCAAGGTTGGCAATGGCGATTCCGACCAAGGTGAGACCCTGAAGCTCGATCATCGGCAGCGCCGTGGCGAGCAGACCCTGAGCGGTCGCCAGGATCGTCTCGGTGTGGGCGGTGGCGCTGAGCAACGTATGTGATCGGGTAGCACGCGTGAAGTCGTCAAATCGCAGCCTCAGCACCACGGTTCGCCCCACCCGGCCGGCGGTCCGCATCCGGCGGGTCACCCGATCGACCAGACCCACCAGGATCGTGTCCACAACTTGAGGGGACTTTGGGGTCCGCCCGAGTGCACGCTGGGAACCGATCGAGCGGCGACGCCGTCCGACCACCACGGGGCGGGGATCGAGGTTGTGGGCGAGGGCATGGAGATGGCGTCCCGAGGCCCGTCCGAGCATGTTCACGAGGGTGTTCTCTGGCAGCTGCGCAACCTCCCCGACCTTCGTTATCCCGCGTTCGTGGAGTTTGGCGGCGGTCACTTTGCCGACCCCCCAGAGCCGTTCCACTGCAAGCGGGTGCAGAAAGGCGAGCTCACCATCGGGCGGTACCACCAAGAGCCCGTTTGGCTTGGCGACCGCGCTCGCAACTTTGGCGAGGAACTTGGTGCGGGCCACCCCGACGGTGATTGGGAGACCGACTCTGTCAAGAACAGCCCGACGGAGACGAATCGCTATCTCGGTGGGGGTACCCGAGATGCGCCGCAAGCCGCCGACATCGAGGAATGCCTCATCGATCGACAAGCCTTCCACCAGCGGCGTGGTGTCGTTGAAGACCTCGAAAACCGCCTTGCTCGCTTCCGAGTAGGCGGAAATCCGGGGTTCGACAACGATTGCGTGAGGGCACAGGCGCCGGGCCAAGCCGCCGCCCATCGCACCGCGGACCCCGTAGGCGCGAGCTTCGTAGCTGGCCGCCAATACCACGCCCGACCCCACGATCACCGGACGACCGGCCAGGCGAGGATCATCCCTCTGCTCGACCGAGGCATAGAAAGCGTCGAGGTCGGCGTGAAGTATTGTTGCCTCTGACCGCATCGAACGTATGTTCGCCTCTTTCGCTTCGATTGGCAACTAGCGGCAGAGGCGCCCGGGCCACTCCACACACTCGTCGGTCCATTGGCCAACGAAGTGACGATCCCGATTCTCCCCTGTCGCGATCTCGACGAATCGATTTCCTTCTACCATGCTCTCGGGTTCGTCCGCACCTACCGCCAGGAGCGCCCGAATCCGTACGCCGTCGTCTCCAGGGACGATTTTCACGTCCACCTCTTCACAATTGACGGCTTCGACCCTGAGCAGTCGTACGCCAGCGTGATCGTCGTTGTGCCGGACGCCGACGAGTTGTATGAGGCCTTCGCCGCGGGCCTGCGGGCTGCCTACGGCAAGCTGCCGTCGGCAGGCATCCCGCGAATCCTGCGTCCGCGCAAGAAAGAGGGCACCGTCAGGGGCTTGAGCGTCGTCGACCCGGGCGGCAACTGGCTACGCATCTCCAAACACGGGTGATCGACAACGCTGCTCGCCAGGGTGATGCCCGAGGCGACCATGAGTTCGCACGAAGGCTTCTCGACAGCGGCCTTGCCAAGTTCACAGAGGCTCCGTTGCTTGACCGGGCCAAAGCGCTCCTTTACCGGGCGGAACTGGCAGTGCGTGGGGGTGACCGGTCGGCAGCTGCAGGTTCGTTATCCGAAGCATTGTCGCTCGACCTCAGCGACGAGGAGAGAACCGCGATCGCCGCAGAATTGGCCCACGCCACCGAGATTGTGCAGGGCATGGCTGGGTAAATTTGGTGCTCCAGTCCCGGCATAGGTGAAATTCGGCGCGCCAGACCCGTTCTCGGGAGCGTCACACCAGATTTCGAACTTGCCGGGAGCCACCGGCCAAATTACGGAAAGAACGACTACGGCCGATGCCGCTCCCGGGGCCTGACCTCGGGGGGACGACGCGCAGGGCTGGGGACCGACGCCCACACCACCTCGCCATCCTCGTCGATCTCGTCCGTTGCCTTCATCCCCAGCGAAGCCGCGACCCGCTGTGAGGCCAGATGCCCCGGGTGGATGTGTGCCGTGAATTTCTGAACGCCCTCAGCAGCAAGCCAGTCACACATCGCCGCGGCGGCCTCCGACGCAAAGCCCTGACCTTGCCACTCGACACCGACAACCCAGGCGACACCGGAGGAATCTCCTGTGACGGTTGCCTGCACAAAACCGACCGCCTCTCCGGTGTCGTTGGGCCGGATGATCCAGTTGTGCCAGACCTCTTCGCCCGAGGACGGACCGGTCACCTGGGATTCGTACCTGGATTCGAGATCGCCGAGGTTCGGAGGATCTCCCCCTGTGAAGAGGTACAGGTCCCGGTTGGAGAGAACCTCGACCATCTCTTTGGCATCGGCTGGCCGAAGCGGAGACAGATCAAGCCGATCGGTGCGAAGCGCGGCAGCGGGAGCAGAACTCAAACTCCATCCACTATCGCAGCTTCGGCCGGAGCCATTACCGTCTGCTCATGGAAACCGGGCTTCGGGCTGACCTCACCTACCGGCTCTCCGATCTCCGCCAGCAAGGGCTCTTCAAGACCGAGCGACTCATCACCTCACCGCAGAGCGCTCACATCGAACTCGCCGACGGCCGCCATGTTCTCAACTTCTGTGCCAACAACTATCTCGGGCTCGCCAACCACCCGGAGTTGGCGGAGGCTGCGGCCCGCGCGGTGGTCGATCACGGTTATGGAATGGCTTCGGTCCGCTTCATCTGTGGTACCCAGGACGTCCACACTGCCCTCGAAGCCAGGATCTCGAACTTCCTCGGAATGGAGGACACAGTTCTCTATTCCTCGTGCTTCGACGCCAACGGTGGGCTCTTCGAGACTCTTCTCGAAGAGGACGACGCCGTCATCTCCGATGCTCTCAACCACGCGTCGATCATCGACGGTATCCGGCTCTCCAAGGCGAAGCGGTTGCGCTATGCCAACAACGACATGACCGAGTTGGAGAACTGCCTGAAAGAATCCGTCGACGCTCGGTATCGGCTGATCGCCACGGACGGGGTGTTCTCGATGGACGGTGTGATCGCCGATCTCGCCTCGATCTGCGACCTGGCCGAGCAATACAACGCCATGGTCATGGTCGATGACTCTCATGCGGTCGGGTTCGTCGGCGCCCACGGCCGCGGCAGCCCGGAGGCAACCGGAACCGAAGGCCGGATCGACATCCTCACCGGAACCCTGGGCAAAGCTCTCGGTGGCGCCAGCGGCGGCTACACGTCGACAAGTAAGGAAGTCGCCGCATGGCTCCGGCAGCGATCGCGTCCGTATCTCTTCTCGAACAGCCTGGCCCCGATGATCGCCGTCGGGTCCATCGCGGCCCTCGACCTGATCGAAGAGGGAGACGGACTCCGGGGCCAGCTCGTAGCCAACTCCATTCAGTTCAGGACGATGATGACGGCCGCGGGATTCACGCTGGCGGGGGACGGCCACCCGATCATCCCGGTCATGCTCGGAGATGCCAGGGTTGCAACGGAGATGTCCAACCTTTTGCTGGACGAGGGAATTTACGTTGTCGGGTTCTCCTTCCCGGTCGTGCCTCAGGGACAAGCCCGCATCCGGACCCAGATGTCGGCCTCGCACACCAACGCCGACATCGACCTGGCAGTCGCCGGGTTCGTCAAGGTCGGGCGCTCTCTCGGGGTCGTTCCGTGAAGGCCCTGGTCAAAGCCAGGCCCGAGCCCGGCCTCCGCATGGAGGAGGTTCCAAAACCGCACCCCGGCCCCCAGGAAGTACTCATCAAGGTCCGCAAGACTTCGATCTGCGGCACCGACCTTCATATCTGGCACTGGGATGAGTGGTCGCAGAAGACGATTCCGACGCCTATGACGATCGGTCACGAGTTCATGGGCGAGATCGTCGAACTCGGCGACGGTGTCGCCGGCCTCGAGGTGGGTCAGCGAGTTTCGGGCGAAGGCCACATCACCTGCGGTCATTGCCGCAACTGCCGCGCCGGACGCCGCAACTTCTGCCACAACCATGTCGGCCTCGGAGTCACCCGGGCCGGAGCTTTTGCCGAGTACCTGAGCCTCCCCGCCGGCAACGTCTTCCCCCTCCCCGACCACATCGATGATGAGGTCGGAGCCATCCTCGATCCACTCGGCAACGCCACCCACACCGCTCTCTCATTTGACCTCGTGGGCGAAGACGTCCTCATCACGGGGGCGGGTCCAATCGGGGTGATGGCCACCGCGATATCCCGCCATGTCGGCGCCAGGTTCATCGTTGCCACCGATCTGATCGCGGCCCGACTCGATATGGCCAAGGCAATGGGAGCGGATCGGGTAACCGATCCCCGAACCGGATCGCTTTCGCGGGTTATGGACGAGCTCGGCATGACGGAGGGTTTCGACATCGGCATGGAGATGTCGGGGAGCGGCGCGGCGTTCAATCAGATGCTGTCGGTAATGAACCACGGAGGACGAGTGGCAGTGCTCGGCATTCCCCCCGAGGCAGTAACCCTCGACCTCAACGAGGTCATATTCAAGGGACTGGTCGTCAAAGGCATCTACGGACGGCTGATCTTCGAGACCTGGTACAAGATGTCGGCCCTCCTCCAGGGCGGGCTCGACATCGCCGCGGTGATCACCCATCGGTTCCCCGCAGAGGACTGGGAGGATGCCTTCGCTGCGACTGCCGGAGGAGACAGTGGCAAGGTGCTGCTGGAATGGTCCTGATCGACCTTCCCTAGTGTGAGCCCGTGAGCATCTTCACCTTCACCCAACGCCCTCAACTGCGAAGGCCGGCGCTGGTGATCTGCCTCAACGGTTGGGTCAACGCCGGTTCCGCCGCCACCCTCGTGGCCGACACTCTCGGCGGTGAGATGCTGGCTGACGCCGAACCCGACCTTCTGTTCGACTACCGGGTCACGCGACCCACCCTCGACTTCATCGAAGGGGTGATGACGACCCTGGTGTGGCCCAGCATCTCGATGCGATGGCTGCCTCGAGCCGACCGCGACCTTCTCATTCTGAGCGGAACCGAGCCCAACTGGAACTGGAAGCGACTCGGGAACGAACTTTCCCATCTGGCCGTCGAGCTGGGGGTCACCGAGCAGGTGTCGCTGGGAGGGATACCGTGGGCCTGGCCCCACACCCGCCCCGTGCAGATCATCGCCACTGCCTCAGACCGAGCCCACCTACCCGACAGCGACGAACGCCCCGAAGGCCTCCTGCGAGTCCCATCGGCCGCGGTGAGCACGATCGAGTACATGATCGGGGGGACCGGGATTCCGACAGTCGGGTTCTATGCCCGGGTCCCCCAATACGTCGGTGTGGAGTATCCGGCCGCGGCCTTGGCTCTGATTCGGCGGCTCGAGCGTCATGTCGGAGTCGATCTGCCCACCGGAAATCTCGAAGAGCTGGCCGAGATCCAGCGCAACGAGTTGGATTCGGTCTCGGCGTCGCGCAGCGATCTCAAGAGCATGGTCGACCAACTGGAAGCAATGGTCGACGCCGCCAAAGCCGTTTCGGGTGAGGAGCTGGCGGCCGAGATCGAGCGGTTCCTCAGGGGTCAATAAGAGCGACGCCCCATCGTCTGCATTGGCTTTGGGGCGTCTTGTCGCTGGTCAGTTTCGGTAGTTCCCGTCGCCGCCTCCGCGGTCCTGGCGAGGCGGCCGTGCCTGCATCGGTCGCGACTCGTTGACAACGATCCGCCGGCCGGCCAGGTCGGCCCCATCCATTTCATCGATTGCCCGCCGGGCGTCCTCATCCGACAATTCAACGAACCCGAAGCCGCGCGAGCGCCCGGTTTCCCGGTCGGTCAGGACTTGGGCCGATGACACTTCGCCGAATCGCCGAAAGGCGGCAGCCAGATCTTCCGAAGTCGTTCTAAAAGGCAGATTGCCTACGTAGAGCTTCACGTTCCTCCTACCGGCGGGCGAACCCATCCGGTTCACTAACACGAACCCGCCAACCGTCCAGGAGGATTCGGGAGGGATCAGTGTGATCCCGCCGCCGGAAATGTAGCAATCGGACCTTCTCAAAGACCTGTGGGACGGGCATCAATTGCCGGGCTCTGGTGGGGTCCCTTTCGAGTCCAAATGAACCAGAGCGCATACAAACCAACGAGGCCAAGAAGTGTCCTCACGACGGAGTTGTCGAGAAGGACGACGACGGAGAATCCCAGCGAAGCAACGACCGCCACGGAGGCAACGATCTTGGCCCTCACTGTCAGACCCTCGGTGCGATAACCCCGGATGATGCGGCCGAAGACGGGATGGGACGTGATCCAGAGATGGAATCGGTCGGAACTGCGAGAGAAGAAGAACGCCGCAAGGATCACGAAATCGAACGTCGGGATCCCCGGCAACCATGACATGTAGGCGAATCCGACACAGATCAGGCCAAGGCCAAAGTAGAGGGCGCGCAGAATTCGGCTTCTCGGCTTGCCGGCCGCGATGACCACCGTCATTGGTCGCACGGTATCGGGATGGTTGTCAACAGCGAGTCGGCTCCGGTTCGGCCCCACAACAGGGCTAAGTTTCCCCAGAAATCCACCAGCGGAGGACCATGCCGATCGCAACCCCGGACAAATACAAACAAATGATCCAGGCTGCCCGGGATCAGGGTTACGCCTACCCCGCAATCAACGTCACCGGTAACGAGACGTTGCACGGCGCCATGCGGGGATTCGCTGAGGCGGAATCGGACGGGATTGTCCAGGTCTCGACCGGTGGAGCGGAATTCCTGTCCGGCTCACTCATCAAGGACATGTCGACCGGGGCTGCGGCGCTGGCCGAGTACGCCTACGTGGCCGCCCGGAAGTACCCCATCAATGTCGCCCTCCATACCGACCACTGTCAACCGGAGAAGGTTGATGCCTACATCCGTCCCCTGCTGGCCATAAGTGCTCAACGCCAGGGAGGGCCGCTGTTCCAATCCCACATGCTCGATGCCTCAACCTTGCCCCTCGAGGAGAACCTGGTGATTGCCACGGACCTACTGGCGGAGTGCACGCGGGTAGGGAGCATCCTGGAACTCGAGATCGGAGTGGTCGGCGGCAAAGAGGATGCCACGGATCACGAAGGGATCGACAAAGCCAAGCTCTACACGACCCCGGAGGACATGAGTCGCACCGTCGAAGTCCTGGGATCGCCGGGTGAGACGATGTACCTGCTGGCGGCAGTATTCGGAAATGTCCATGGCGTCTATAAGCCTGGCGCGGTCCAGTTACGGCCAAGCATCCTTCGTGATGGCCAGGCTGCGGTCGAAGCCAGATTCGGGCCGGCCGGCCGGCACTATCTCGTCTTTCACGGTGGCTCGGGATCGACCCTCGACGAGATCCGTGAGACGATCGGTTATGGCGTCGTAAAGATGAACATCGACACCGACACTCAATACGCCTTTACCCGGCCAATTGCCGATCACATGTTTTCCAACTACTCCGGCGTGCTGAAGGTTGACGGCGAGGTGGGTGACAAGTCCGCCTACGACCCCCGCTCCTACATGAAGAAGGCCGAGGCGGGGATGGCCGCACGCGTCACGCGGGCCTGTTCCGACCTCATGTCCAGTGGTAAAAGCCTCCGCTGACGTGCCTGGCAAAGAGACCCACGTAACTTGGGCGCGGTCGGAGCGCTTCGTCCCCAGGGCGTTCATTCGCCCTTTCATGCGATTCAGCAACCGGGAGGCATCGTCCGGTCTCGTTCTGGTCGCAGCCGCTGCAATCGCCGTGGTCTGGGCAAACCTCTGGCCGGAGTTGTATGAGTCGCTGCTATCAACCACCCTCCGGCTCGACTTCGGTCCGCTCCATCTGGAAGAGGACATCCACCATCTGATCAATGACGGACTGATGGCCGTCTTCTTCTTCGTCGTTGGGCTCGAGATAAAGCGGGAATTGGTGGTCGGGGAGCTGCGCGACCGCAGGGCCGCGGCTCTACCCGTGATCGCCGCACTCGGTGGAATGGCGGCCCCGGCCCTGGTCTATCTGGCAATTGCCGGCGCCTCCGGGGAACCGGGACGGGGTTGGGGAATCCCGATGGCCACCGACATCGCCTTCGCCATCGGGATTCTCTCCCTGGTCGGTAAGAAGGTGCCGGTCGGGGCCAAGCTGTTCCTGCTCACCCTGGCGATTGCCGACGACATCGGGGCGATCCTCGTCATCGCCGTCTTCTATACCGCCGAGCTCTCGATGGGATGGCTCGCCCTTGCCGGGGGCGGCCTCGCTGCTGTAGTTCTCGCCCAGAGAGTCGGGATCCGCTCCAGCACGCTGTATGCCCCGCTGGCGATTCTGGTCTGGTTTGCCACCCTCGAATCCGGGGTTCACGCCACCCTCGCCGGAGTGGCCCTGGGCCTCCTCACCCCGGCCCGTCCCTACTACGACTACGACGAGTTTCGCGCCAAAGGCCGTGAGCTGATGACAGGTTTGACCCCGGAGGACGACGACGTCGACGAGCGCGAACTAGCCGACCATACCCTCCTCACCATCTCAGAGATCTCGCGCGAATCGGTCTCACCGTTGGCTCGGATCGAGCATCGACTCGGGAATTGGTCATCCTTCGTCGTGATCCCACTGTTCGCTTTAGCGAACGCCGGCGTCAACTTCCAGGGAAGCTCCGTGGGCGAAGCCCTGCTGAGCCCGGTGGGACTCGGAGTGGCGCTGGGTCTCGTCGTCGGGAAAATCGTCGGGATCACCGGATTCACGCTGGCGGCAGTCAGGCTCAAGGCGGGACGCTTGCCAGAGGGCGTAACCGTTCGTCATGTTTTCGGCGTAGCCACCGTTGCTGGGATCGGGTTTACGGTTTCGCTATTCATCGCCAATCTCGCATTCACCGACCCCGATCTGATCGAGGATGCCAAGGTTGGGATTTTCGCTGCTTCGATCGTGGCGGCATTGCTCGGGTGGTTGATTCTGAGGGCAGGACCGAACGCCAAAGGGGATTCCCGGTGAGACCACCGGCGGCGATCCCATGTGTGGACTGCGACGGCACCCTGCATTTGCTCTCGCTGTTGCCGCCCGATGAACCGCTGGAACCGAGCCTCGTCGTCGCCTACCGCTGCGATTCATGCATGGAGCGGTTCGACCTCGTCTGGGACGAGCACCCAATTCAATAGGCAACAACCCCGCTTGATCCTGCACACCAACGACCCCCACGGTGCCGACGTCGCACCGTGGGGGCCTTCGCTTCGCTCTTACTTCTTGGCTACTCGCTTGTACAACCGGATCGAATAGGGGACGAAGATGGCCAGGATCACGCCGATCCAGATCAGGCTGTAGAGCTCGGGGTTCTGCATCGACCACGCCTCACTCGTGGGTGCCAACGGGTTGACGTTGCCGAACAGATTTCGGGCTCCCTGCGTCACCGCCGAGACCGGGTTCCATTCCGCAAAGACCCGGAGAGGGCCGGGAAGGCTGTCGCTCGGCACGAAGGCATTCGAGACGAAGGTCAGGGGCATGATGATCATGAACGAGGCGTTGTTGACGACCTCAGGACTCGGCACCATCAATCCGATTGCTGCCATGATCCAGGAAAGGGCGTAGGAGAAGAGGAGCAGCAAGCCGAAGCCTGCGGCCGCTTCCCAGAAGCTCGTCCGGATCTGCCATCCGACCAGCAAGCCGGTCAGCGCCATGATCGTGATCGACAGGACGTTGTAGATGATGTCACTGCCGGTTCGTCCAATCAGTACCGCCGATCGTGTCATCGGCAAGGATCGGAACCGGTCGATGATTCCCTTCTTCATGTCCTCGGCCAGACCGGCACCGGTGTAGGTGGCGCCGAACACGACCGTCTGCGCAAAGATCCCGGCAATCAGGAACTCGCGATAGTTCACTCCGGGAACATCGATGGCGCCTCCAAAGACGTAGGCGAACAAGAGGACGAACATGATCGGCGACATCAGCACCCAGATCAGAATCTCTGGGACCCGCTTGATCTTGATCAGGTTTCGTTTGGCGACGTTGTAGCCGTCGACGGCTACCCACATGAGCTGGCTCATCAGGCACTCACTTTCACTTCTTGAGGTGCGGACTCGACGATCTCTTCGGCTCCATGGCCGGTGAGCGTCAGGAACACGTCGTCGAGGGTCGGTCGGCGCAGAGCAACATCGAGCACTTTGACCGACGCTCCATCGAGGCGACGCAGGACCTCTACCAGAACTCCGCTTCCACCCGATACCGGGGCGGTGAGACTCCGGTTCTGCTCGTCGACTGCCACGTCGCCGTCGGCAAACGCTGCCACATGCTCGCGGGCGGTGGCGAGATCGGCTTGTGACTCGATTACCAACTCGACTCGCTCGCCTCCGATTTGGGACTTCAATTGATCGGCGGTGCCACGAGCGATTGCGTGGCCGTGGTCGATGACGACGATCTCATTGGCGAGACGGTCGGCCTCCTCGAGGTATTGCGTGGTCAGCAACAGGGTTGTCCCCGACTTCACCATCTCCCGGATCACATCCCACATGTCGGCCCGGCCCCGGGGATCGAGACCGGTAGTGGGCTCATCGAGAAACAAGACCGAGGGTTCGGCGACCAAGGCGCCGGCCAGATCGAGCCTTCTTCGCATTCCGCCCGAGTAGGTCTTAACCGGACGGTCACCGGCCTCCACGAGGTCGAAGCGCTCCAACAACTCACGAGCTCTTACCCTGGCCTTGGCTCTGGGCAACCGGTAGAGGCGGCCGAACAGGTCGAGATTCTCGAAACCGGTCAGGTACTCATCGACGGCCGCATATTGACCGGACAGGCCGATCCGGGCCCGGACCTCATTGGGGTGGGTGGCGACATCGATTCCGGCCACGAAGGCAGTCCCGGCGTCGGCCTCCAACAGCGTTGTCAGGATTCGCACCGCCGTGGTCTTGCCGGCCCCATTGGGACCGAGCAGACCCAGGACGCTGCCCTCCGGGACGCTGAGATCCAGCCCGTCGAGGGCTTTCACTTCCTTGTAGTGCTTGACGAGCCCTTCGGCCCGAATCACCTCGTTCATTTGTCCTTCCTTCCTTGACCCTGCGATGTGGGATGAGACTGTCGTTTTGGCAAGAACTCATCGGTAATTTCAAGGTATCTCCTATTCATGCCAGTTTCTGACCGGAATACGTAGAATTGTGAGGAAATGGCTGACACCACCGCCCGGGTTCTTCGCCTGCTCACGCTTCTCCAGGCCCACCGCAGCTGGTCAGGCCAGCAGTTGATTGACCGCCTCGAGATCAGCGAGAGGACCCTGCGCCGGGACATCGACCGGCTTCGCGAACTGGGCTATCCGGTGCGAGCCACTACCGGCCCCTTCGGGGGTTACCAATTGGAGGCGGGCGCCAACATGCCGCCTTTGCTCCTTGACGACGAGGAGGCCGTCGCCATCGCCATTGGTCTGCGAACAGCGGCGGGGGGAACCATCACCGGGATCGAAGAGACGTCGGTGAGAGCCCTGGCCAAACTTGAGCAGGTCCTCCCTCCCCGGATCAGACGCCGGATCAACATGCTGCAGTCGATGGTGGTGCCGATGATGAGGCCCTGGGTGACGGTCGACGCCGAGTTGTTGACCACCATTGCCCAGGCGTGTCGGGACAACGAACGCATCAGGTTCGACTACCGCAGCCGCTCCGACGAGTTGACGGAGCGCAACGTCGAGCCTCATCAGCTGGTCTCTCTCGGTCAACGCTGGTACTTGCTCGCTTTCGACCGCGAGCGTCAAGATTGGCGGACCTTCCGTCTCGATCGCGTGGCTTCGCCACGGCTCACCCGTTTCAATTTCGAACCGCGCCCTATCCCCGGCGGCGATGCCGGCGAGTACGTCCTCCGGGCGATGCAGTCCAGGCCGATGCGGTATCAGGTGTCAGTGACGATTCAGGCTTCCGCCTCGTTCATCGAATCACGAATGCGCCCCGGCGAGGGCACCGTCGAAGTTGTGGACGCCGCCAGCTGCCTCCTTCGTACCCAAGGAGACTCGCTCGAGTGGCTCGCCTTCATGCTGTTGTGGTTCGGTGTGGACTTCGAGGTTCACGAGCCCACCGAATTAGTCGACCACATCGCCGAGGTAGCTCGGCGGCTGGGCCGTTCCGCGACCAAGCGTTCGGCGTGATATTTGTTCGCTAGAAGCAATCGAGACGAACCGGCGGCGGCCGGCAGCTTCACCTGCGACCGGAGTTCGCGCACCCCCCTCGATCTCGCTTCGCCTCGATCGGTCCCCCCGCAAGCAGGGGGACAGAAAACCAATCGTCTGGAGAAGAATCAAAAGACAAAAGAACCCGGGCCCTGCTCTGGCTCGGGAGGAGAAAAGAGGGGCCTCGGGTCCATTTGTAATCGGCCGCGTTAGGCGGCGTGGCGAACAGACGGCGCCGATCCCGTTTCTACCGGGGGTAGCGTCACCAACTGTTCGCCCCAGGCGATGAGGGTCCTGCCTAGTCGGTCCCTAATCGACATCGCATCTGACTGGTCTCGCCTCTCCACTTCGAGTTCGATCTCGAGTTGGCGGGACTGCACGTACGCAAACATCATCGCGCTCATTTGGTAGCTCCTTGGGCTTTGGTCCCGATCTGCGCGGGAAGAGGATTCAGGTATTGCGTCAGAAGGCTGGCGTGGTCGGGAACCGCATCGAGACGGAGGCCGTAAGTCGAGACCTGCCCGTCTACGAACAGCACCCTCACCAACCCGGCGGCTCGAAGCACCGCCATGTGATGAAACACGGTGGACTTGGCCATGCCTACATGCTCGGTCAGCTCGGCCAGGGTGGCTGGGCCCTCAGAGAGCTTGCGAAGCAACCGCATGCGCTTGTCGTCTCCGAGAGCCTTGTAGACGGCGAGCAGCGCGGACGGCGGTGCCTCCGGATCCATCACCAAGTGCTCCTCCGCCACCGGATAACAAATGAGAAGGGCATCGCCGTGGTCGGTGACCAGCGTCCAGGGCCGCAAAGACACGCTCGGGATGAAGACGACCCTGCGGACCCCGAGGGGTATGTCGAATACAATCCCATTGGTGATGGATTCGATCAGATCCTTGATCGAATTCGAGGCGTCGATCGCGGGTTGACGCGCAGCAGCATCCCGAGCCTGGGCTGCGGCCCACTCTTCCTCGTACTCGGCAAACGCCTCGGTGCGGACCCGCCTCATCGCTTCGACCAACGGGGGAATAACCTCGGTGGCAGGGAGCTCGAGGAAGGTCTCGAGTGACTTGCAGAAGTTCTCGTCCATCTTCAAGGTGGAGGCCTCGGCCAGGATGGTGGCGACCGCCTCTTCTTCACCGCGAGCAGCGGCCGCCCGCACCTCGGAGCTGACGTCGCAGAACTTCTCCGACAGGAGCGTTTCCCGCAGCCAGATCGGATCGGCGGCTTCGAGCCAGGCAATGGCAGCCTCAATTGACCGGTCCGGTGCGGTTGCAACGATCGGCAGCAGGGCTACCCACAACTCGCCGAAGGCCGACGCCCGGGTGGCAACCCGCAGAGTTTCGGGGCTAAGTTGCTTTCGAAAATTCTCGAACCAATCCTTGCCGACCGAATGGCTGTCAGCCTTGTCGTCGGCCCCAAAGACCGACCACATCACCAGCAGCAGGTCATAAAGCGGCGAACTGTCTATGGAAATCCGGACTCGACGAGACCTGACTGAGGACAAATCGTGAAGGTTGCGTTCGTGTCCCATGAGATCACACAGTGCTTTCTAAGAATCCTGATCGTTCGATACAGATCGAATGCTATCGGATCGTTCGATCCACGTCAAGCGGCGAAATCCGCTCCCCGATGGGAAAGCAGCCCTGGTTTCCTGCCTACTGCCTACTGCTTGATCCTTCTGTTCAGGCGTGATCAGCCTCCGACGTGGTGCTCGTCCACAGGTTTGCCCTTCAGGCCTTGGCCTTGAGGATGGGCCAACGAGTTCTGGAGATTGGCCCTGCATGTGAACTAAGGCACCACGGCGATCTTGGGATTTTCTACTTGGCACCCCTAACAACGCCCTGGAGACCCTGAAGGTTCTGCAGCCCGTAGAGCGTTTCGGTGAATGGATAGTCCACGTTGGCCTGGCGATAGAACTCGAGGATGCCGGTGTCGAACAGCAAGACGTACGGCTTCTCGTCGGCCAGGATCCGTTCCATCTCCCACATCAACCGGTAGGCCTCGCTTTCGTCCTGAGTGGTGTTGAACTGGTCGATCAACGCCTCGAACTCGGCGTTGTTGAAACCCACCGAGTTGTTGCCACCGTTGAGGAGGGTGTCGTTGCGAGCACTCCAGAACGCTTCGTAATGGGTGGGAAGGGCCGGGTTCTCCAGCGACCAACCCAGGATGAACATGTCAAAGTTGAGTTCGTTGTTGGAGTCGGCCGTGTAAACCGCACTCACGATGGCGTTGAAGTCAGTCGGGTTGGCGTTGGCTTCGAAGCCGAGCTGCTCGAGCCAGGTTTCCACCCAAACCGAGTAGGTCGCCCGCAGAGGGTCGTAGCCCAGGCCCGGGGCCAGGATCTCGAGTTCAGGCACCGGCTGCCCGTTGAGCATGATCCCCGAGCCGCCGAGGATCGTCACATCGGCCTCGTCCATCGTCGGCTCGACCTCCCAGGTGAACCCGGCCTGGCGCAACAGGGCCATGGCCTAGTCGAGCCGGTCGCCGGTCGACTTGCCCACATACTCCGAGGCGATCTCTTCGACGACCTCGGCGTTGTACCACTTGGTATTGCCTTCGGGGATGGATGCGTAGAACGGGATCGCCACGCCCTGGAGGACGTTGTTGGCCATGAACTCTTTGTCGATCATCAGCGCCAACGCATCCCTGAACTCAGGAATGTTCATCGGTGAGCGGCGCAGATTGAACCCGAGATAGCGGAACCCGTTGGTCGGGTTGATGATCGCCGTAATCGTCGGATCATTTTGAACTTGTGTCGCCAGGCCGCGCTGCATCCCCAACGGATTGAGGATGTAGTCGATCTCGTCGGCCTGAAGCGCCAGGACGGCCGCGTCCTGTCCCCCGTACAAGCTGAAGATCGCATCGGTCACGAACGGCCCATTGGCATAGGTCACGCCACCGGAATCCACCTCGTCGCCGTTGGCGTAGTAGTCGGTGTTGGCGATCGAACGGGTGTAGCCACCCTCCTCGCGCTCGGCGAAGATCATCGGGCCCCCGGAGGGATCGCCAACCCCTGACGCCGCCTACAGCGTCGAGAGTGGATTCTCGCTGGTGGAGGCCGCGGCAACGGCGTCAGCCCAGAAGTGGGCCGGCATCACCGGAGCCACACCAGGACCATGGGGCCACACGGCCAGTCCAGGTTCGATGTTGAAGATGAACTTCACAGTCGATGCGTCAACCGCCTCCACCCCGGTCAGACCGATCTGGTTGGGATTGTCGGGATTGGTTAGCGGATACCAGGTCAGCCAGTCGCCTCCCAGGGCGAGATCGCGAACCGCCTCGAAGGTGAAGACGATGTCGTCGGCTGAGATCGCAGTTCCATCGCTCCAGGCCGCATCGGAACGCAACGGAACGGTGATCGCCCAACCGTCGCCCTCGGCCTCGCCGACCGGTATCGCGGCTGAGGCAGAAAGATCGGGCACGACCTCAAGTCCCGGATAGTTGATCGTGTAGAGAGCCGGCTTGGTCGGCGTGAGTACGTAGCTGTTCCACACCGTGGAAAGGGTGTCCTGAGCGGCCCAATAATTGTCGGTGGTGGTGTCTTCGAATATTCCCAGGCGATACGTGTAAGGGGTGCCCGGCTCGGCCCCAGGGGTCGTCGTCGAGTCCCCGCCGGTCGATCCGGTCGTTGCCCCGGTGCCCGTTGTTGCTCCGGTGCTCGCGGTCGTGCCTTCTTCGGCCCCGCCTTGCTGGCAGGCCGCGGCAGCGATGGTCAGCACCACGGCTATCAAGATCAGTTTCTTGTTCCTCATTCGATTCCCTCCCTGTCTTCAACGGAGCCGTGCTTTTGGGTCGGAACGACTTGTGAGGTCGGCTCTGCAAAGCCCCTTATCCGGCGAGACGGTCGGCCATTTCAAATGCCGTCAAAACACCCGACAGGAGGACGCGGTCGAAGAAAACGCCCCTCGAATCGCCCCCCCTTGAGATATGCCGGGGCCCTATCGGAGCATTTCACGAAACGCAGAAACGATGCCGGAGAGATCGAGGAGCGAGCCATCTATATGCAACCTGAGCTGAAGTAGCGTCATGATTCGATGACTGACCGCGGATATTTCGGCCCGGATTCCATCACCTGGCAGGTCAACCAGGAGATGACCGTGCTCTTCGGTGGAGCTCGAGCGTTACTGATGCACGCGGCCCACCCGCTGGTCGCGGCCGGGGCCAGACAGACCTCGATGTACCAGAGAGATCCGTGGGCGCGACTGATCAGAACCTTGATGATGCAGTCGCAAATGACTTTCGGCACGAGGGCCGAAGCGGACGAGGCCGCCGATCGAATCAATCGGCTTCATCGCAAAGTGAATGGCATCGACTCACTGACAGGGGAGGTGTACGACGCTCTTGACCACGACCTTCTCCTATGGGTGCATGCTGCTCTCGAAACCTCATCCGTTTACTTCTTCGAGCGGACGGTCAGAACGCTCACTGCCGAGGAACGTCAGCGCTATCACGAAGAGAACCTGCTGGCGGCAGAATTCATGCTCCTTCCCAAGGACAAGGTGCCCGCCACCTACGTCGACCTCGAGGCCTACGTCGATGAAGTAGTCAATTCGGACCGGCTCCGAATGTCAGATGTGGCGGCCAATGTCGGCGACATAATTCGAAGGGGGCCGGTTCCTCTCGCAATCAAACCGGTTTGGAGCTTCATTCGCTTCGCGGCGTTCGGAACGCTCCCGGAACGAGTGCGAGAGGTCTATGGAGTGAAGTGGTCGCCGACCCGCGAGAAGTGGCTGGGATTCAATCTTGCCACCCTGAAACGGATCCGCCCGCTGCTCCCCCGCCGCTTTCGACTGATCGGCCCCGCCCGTCAACGCTAAGAACACGACCCTGGGTTGTTGTGGCTGTCCAACAACCAAAACAACCCACAGAAGAGACGAAGCGCCTCAATCGACGGCGGAGAGATGCCGACCGAAGAAGGTCTCAATTCGGTCCCAGGCGTCCTCGGCGGCATCCCGGTTGTAATCGACGGTCATCACGGGCCGGGTGATCGTCTTCATGAGCCGATGCCCCTCGACCTGGTTCATGAATCCATGTCCGGCGTCGTCGTAGACCTTGACATCGTGATCGACCCGCGCGGTTGTCAATCCCTTCTCAGCCACCGCGGCCGCTTTGGCGAATACGCGATCCCTGCGACCGTAGGAAGCCACCACCGGGCATGACCGAGCCAGACGTTCGGCCTTGGGAGCTTTGCCATAGTTGGGAGCGACTGCATCGACTGTGCCGGTGAGGCCGAGGAGAAACGCCAGCCCGCCGCCGACACAGAATCCAATCACGCCAACGCGACCACTGCAGTCAGACCTGCCCGATATCCAATCGACCACATCTTGAACCATGTCCACGGAATCGCCCTTGCCGCGTTGGACATCGAGAAAGAGACGGGCCAGGCACCTAAGGCCACCCTCTGCCAACAGGTCGGGAGCGACCGCCAGATAACCGAGTCCAGCCAGGCGGTCGGTTATCCGCCGGATGTCGTCGTCCAGACCGAAAGCCTGGTGGAGCACGACCACCCCGGGCCACGGACCGGTCTCCGAAGGCATCGCCAGGTATCCGGGAATCGGGTCGCCGGGAAGGTACAGAGTCAGGTCGCCGCCCACGTGACGTGACCGTAACGGTCCATCGGCCAGAATGTGCCTGCAAGAGATGCGAGTGAAGGTCAAGACTCCATGACGAAGTTCGACGCCATCGTTGTCGGTGCCGGGCCCAATGGCCTGGCCGCCGCGATAGCTCTGGCCCAGGCGGGCCGATCGGTCAAGGTCATCGAGGGAGCCGACACCATCGGAGGCGGCGCTCGAACGATGGGACTGACCAGGCCGGGATTCCGGCACGACGTCTGTTCGGCGGTGCACCCGTTGGGGCTCGGCTCACCGTTCTTCCGGAAACTCCCGCTTCAAGAATTCGGCCTGGAGTGGATCCACCCGGAGATTCCGTTCGCACATCCTCTGAGTCCGCGGGAAGCGGTCTTCGTGGAGCGATCCATAGAAGCGACCGCCGCCCAACTCGGTAACACCGACGGTGCCGAGTACCGGCGACGGGTCGAGCCGTTCGTCGATGGTTGGTCCGACATCGAAACACAGATCCTCGGACCGGTCCTTCGGATACCCCGCCACCCGGTAGCGATGGCGCGCTTCGGATGGGTAGGCGCTCTCCCCGCCCGGACCCTCTTGAATGCGTTCTCGGACGAGCCCGCCAAAGCTCTGTTCGCTGGGGCCGCCGCTCATTCCTATCTGCCTTTCACCCGGCTGCTGACTGCCTCGTTCGGACTTCTCTATCCAATCACTGCCCACCGCTTCGGTTGGCCGTTCGCCGCCGGGGGAAGCCAGTTGATCGTCGATGCGCTCGCCGGCTACCTGCGCTCGCTCGGCGGAGAAATCGAAACCGGCCGTTGGGTAAACCGTATCGCCGACCTCCCGACCGCCAAGGCCACCTTGTTCGACGTCACTCCGGAGGTGCTGATCGGGATCGCCGGAGACCTCTTGCCGCGCTTCTATCGGAGCCAGCTCAAGCGATTCCGCAAGGGTCCAGGTGCCTTCAAGGTCGACTACGCACTCGACGGCCCGGTTCCGTGGGCCAATCAGCGCCTGAGCCTGGCCGGCACTATCCACATCGGTTCCTCGGCGTCGATCGCAGCCGCCGAAGCAGCCATCTGGAAGCGCCGGCGCCCGGAGCGACCGTTCATTCTCGTGGCTCAGCAAAGCATCGCCGACCCGTCTCGGGCTCCCGCCACCAAGCACACTCTGTGGGCCTATGCCCATGTGCCATACGGTTCCACGGAAGACTTCAGCGGCGCGATCGAGCACGAAGTCGAACACCTAGCGCCGGGCTTCCGAGACCTGGTGATCGAGCGCTGCATTGCCGCTCCCGACGACCTTGCTGCTTACAACCCGAACTACGCCGGTGGGGACATCACCGGCGGCGCCTACACGATCCCCCAGGTCCTCTTTCGACCGGTGCCGGGCAGAAGCCCTTACGCAACCGCGGCGCCAGGGATCTATCTGTGCTCGTCGTCGACGCCTCCCGGCGCCGGGGTCCACGGCATGTGCGGCTACTGGGCAGCCCAAGCCGCGCTCAAACGCGAGCTTGCCTAGGAAGGTTTGGGGTTTGAGGGCTGTGGTTGGACGTCAGACCTCAAACCGCCGCCTGCTGCCCACTGCCTACTGCCACCTATGGGGCCGGTCCTGGACGGTGTCAAAACCGAGTTCTTCACACAGCTCCAGGAACAGGGCTTTCCTCACGCCTCGCCATTCCAGGTCTGCCAGCGTCTCGGTCAAAGGAACGTCGAACCGAAGGGTCGTCAGGTCCCGATAGAGGAACGCATCCTCCTTGCGCTCAACGAGGGTGGCGGCGAGCTTGTCTGCGCCTCGGACCGTCACCTGCCAATCGCTCGATCTGGCCGGGATCGCTTCGATCTTCCTCCAGCGGGCAAGAACCGTTGACGCGGACTTGGGTCCCCAGCCCGGCAGGCCCGGCACCCCGTCGGCGGTGTCACCGACTAGTGCCAGGTAATCGGGAATCGACTCGGGTGACACTCCGAACTTCTCGCGAACGCCGTCTTCATTCATGATCGTCTGCTGACGGCGATTCAACGTGACGATGCGATCGCCGATCACGCACTGAGTCAGATCCTTGTCGGGCGTCGCGATCACCACTTGCTCGACGTCCTCGACCCACCTCAGCGCAGCCGTGGCGATGGCGTCATCCGCTTCGTACTCGACCATGCCCCAGCAAACGACACCGAGGACGTCGAACGCCTCCTCGATCATCGGGAACTGGGCCATCAGATTGGGGTCGACCCCCTCACCGGTCTTGTAGCCGGGGAACATCTCGTTGCGGAATGACTCGATGACTGTGTCAGTCGCGACCGCGATGTGAGTCACGTCCGGTTCTCGCAAGAGCGCCAAGGTCGTCTCGATCACACCGAGGGTCGCTCCCACCTCCCGCCCGTCCGGGGACAAACGCGGTGGAAACCCGAAGAATGCTCGGAACAACTCATAGGTACCATCAAGAAGGTGGAGACGCACGCAGACGATCCTATCGACGAGCCAGACCTTGAATCGGGGCCGGAGATCGATCCCTGGGACAAGATGGCCGAACAGGTTTCATCGCTAGGACGCAAGCTGAAGGACACCTATCGGCGGTCGATAGCCGACGAGGGCCCAGACCAGGCCGAGATCAAGGCTGCCCTTCGTACACTCGGCAACGCCTGGGAAAAGGTTGCCCAGGCGGTCGGGACAGCGGCCCGCGACGAGGCAGTAAGGGCCAACATGAAGAGCGCCGCCACCGGATTCTTCGAGGCGGTCGGTGCCGCCTTCTCCGAACTCGGCTCCGAGTTACGCCGATCGAATGCGTCCGACGAGGCCGTTGAGGAGCCCCGCCCCCGTGACAGCATCGTCGACGGTGACCGCGAAACGACGCCCGCTGTTGAGAGTGACGATGATGCCGTCGCCCGCTCTGATGACGACAGCTGACGTTGATGGTGAGGCTCGGATGGTTCTCCTGGTTCGGCAATCTCCCAGGCGACATCCGCACGGAAGGAGAGCGAGGGAGCTTCTTCTTCCCGATAACGTCCTCGATCGTGATCAGCGTCGTCGCCACCGTGATCCTCAACATCGTTGCCCGACTCTTCAACGATCGCTAGTGGCGATGTCCGAAGCGATTGCGAAGCGCACCCATGACGCGATCGAGGGCTCTGACACAGACGAACTCGTCCGGATCATCGATGGACACGTCGCCGCCAGGAATTGGGAGGCACTTGTGTCCCTGCGAACGCTGCTGGCCGAAGCGCTGACGAGGGGCCGGCAACTATGGGGGGTCGACCAGCACATTCGCTACCGGCTGGCTCTAGAAGGACCTCCCGAGCAGGCAGCCCGGGCCGTGGTGGAAGGCCCTGCCCGCTTTGCCCTCGGCCCTCTGACGGAAGTCGCCGCCAACCGCCACTCGTTCAAAGATCTCGAACCGTTTCTTCCTGCCGGCCCCGAGCGCTCCCTGATTGCCCATGAGCGTGTTCTCGCCGGTGAGCAAATCGATCCGGCCGCTGTCGATCTGACAGTCATCGAGCTTCCCTTGAGCCTCGCTAGCTGGGAGCCCGCCTACTCGAGACCCGAGTACAAATCCGATCGGGTGGACTCGCATCCACCGGACTTGCCTTCGATGGACGTGCTGGCACTGCCCGAGGAAGCCGACCCGATTGACGACCCGGAGGCCACCAATGCACTGCTCAGTTTGGTGGCGCCCTGGGTGGAGGAGTCAAACGGACGAGCTCATGCGGTTGCGACCGAAGGGGAGGCGGGCGACGCCATCAGAGCCCTGGGACCGACCCGGGTTCGTCACGGTCGGCTCTCGGCATCCCAGGCGATGGCCTGGATGGCATGGGCGGCTGGGTCCGGTGGGGCCCAGGGGCGGCGCCGGGGAGGTGCTGCCGGCCGGTTCGCGGCTTGGTGGACCGCCTCGGCTCTGGCCGGCCTCGATTGGCCCCCCGACCCCGACGACCTCGGCCGGGCAGCTGCCGAGCTTCAGTGGTTTGCCTGGTCTGACCTGGCCTCTCCGACCGGTTGGAATCTCAACCTGGCGATAGAGGACCCGATCGAAGGGCTCAGCTGGGCCATCTCGGCGGTGGACGCGGTCTAGAGCCCGTCTCGCCAGGCAATCCAGTCCGGAACCGGTGTGAAGTCGTAGTCGGGACCGCTGAAGCCCAACGTGATCTGGCTCGCGCCGAGCTTGAGGTACTCGTCGCCCAGTTCGAGCTTGCGGGGGTTGACACCGATCGATCGCTCGATCTCAGCCGGGTTGCGTCCTATCTCCGCGCAGCGCTGGTCCAGCACCGTCGACTTGTGTGCGAACGTCTCCAGGTTCCCGAAACTGTGCCAGGCGTCGGCGTGCCGAGCCACCAACCGCAACGTCTTTTGCTCACCCCCGCCACCGATCAGCACCGGGATCTTCCTGGTCGGTGGTGGGTTGACGCGACTCAGCCTCTTCTCGATTCGGGGAAGAGCCTGGGCCAGGTCTGCCAGGCGAAAGCCGGGGGTCTCACCGAATTCGTACCCGTACTCGTCGTAGTCCTTGCGGAACCAGCCTGCCCCGATTCCGAGGATGAATCGACCGCCCGAGATGTGGTCGATCGTCCGCGACATGTCCGCCAGCAGTTCGGGGTTGCGATAGCTGTTGCAGGCCACCAGCGCCCCGATCTGCACTCGTTCGGTGGCCTCGGCCCAGGCACCCAGCATGGTCCAGCACTCGAAGTGTTTGCCATCGGGGTCACCGGACAAAGGGAAAAAGTGATCCCAGTTGTAGATGATGTCGACCCCCATCGCCTCGCCCTGCTCTACCGCTCGACGGATGTCGCGGTACTCGGCGTGCTGTGGCTGAAGTTGGAGCGCGATTCGGACAGAACTCGTCATCTGCCCACCCTAGAGGGGTTGTTGCTCCGAGCACGCACGACGCACCACGCACCACGACGGGCGAGCTACAACTTGTACTGGGTGTCCTTGAGCAGATGGTCGACAACGGCTCGCAGGGCTTCTTCATTGTTGGCGCCCCCGGCCACTGCCGCCTGATAGACCTTGACCTGACGATCGGCCGAGGTGCCCCCCTCGACAATGGTCCTGGCGTGCTCGACCGATTCCACGCAACCGAGTTCCTCGGCATCGGGGCGGATCATCTCAATCATCTCTTCGACGAGGTCGCTGTATGGAACCAGGACTCCCTTGCCGTAGTCCATCAATGAGCCCTCGACGCCATAGCGCTGGGCGCGCCAGATGTTCTCGGAGATCAGCATTGGGGCGTACTGGCGCCAGCGCTGATTGTTGCGACGCAACCGGTAGAGCATGTGAAGGAGCGAGAGGTACACCGCCGCCACTGTCATCGCGTCCTCGACCCTGGTGCAAACGTCGGAAATTCGCATCTCCAGAGTGGGATACCGGGCCGAAGGCCGCACGTCCCACCAGATCTTGGTGGAGTCTTCGATGATCCCCGCATGCACCAGTACGTCGACGTGCCGCTGATACTCGTTCCAACTGGCGAACTCCTCCGGTAATCCGGTTCGTGGCAGGGTCCGAAAGGTCGAGATTCGATAACTCTTGAGGCCGGTCTGGCGCGAACCCCAGAAAGGAGAGGAGGTCGACAAGGTCAGAAGATGGGGAAGGAAGTAGCGGACCTGGTTCATCAAATCGATACGTAGATCGGGATCTTCGATCCCGGCGTGGACGTGCATTCCGCAAATGACCATCCGCCGGGCCACCATTCCGAGGTCTTCGGCCATGACCTTGTAACGGTCCCGGTCGGTTGGCTGCTGTTCCCACCACAAGGCAAACGGGTGGGTAGAGGCGGCGATGATGGCTGCACCCGAGAGAACCTGGTTCAGGGTGCGACGCATGTCGCCGAGCTCCTCGCCGACGGCCTTGACTGTGTCATGCACCCCGGTCGCCACCTCGAGCTGTGCCCTCAGGAACTCAGGCATCGCCCGAGGACCAAGCGCCTCTTTGGCGGAGGTCCACAACTCGGGACTCGGATCGCTGACCAGATTCCGAGTAACCCGATCGACCAGCAGGTATTCCTCTTCTATCCCGACGGTGAAGGCGGGCCGGGAAATGACGTGCATTCTGTGTTTCTAGTCCGGCGTGGAGGCGGATGCCGCGCCAAAAAAGCGGACGCCAGACGCCAGACGCCAGAAAGAAACCCCGATTCTGGCGCGGACGACCTACACCAGGGGAGCAGGACTCCGCGCCAAAACCGTTCCTCCTGGATGTTCTCCCCTACTCGCTACCGCGAAGCAAGAGTCTTGCTTCGCTCTTCCGCGCACGCTTGCCTGGCGTGGCAGTCGGCCAGGTGGTCGTTCACCAGGCCCATCGCTTGCATGAAGGCATAGACCGTGGTCGGCCCGACAAAGGTGAACCCACGCTTTTTGAGATCCTTGGCCAGCCGAGTCGAAGTCTTGGTTGTCGGCGGAATCTCGATTTGAGGTTGATCCGAGGGGTCGGCGTAGCTCCAGAAGAAGGCGGTCAGGGACCCGTTCTCCTCGATCACCTTCAGGGCGCGATTGGCGTTGTTTATGGTCGAGCGGATCTTTCCCTGGTGGCGGACTATGCCTCTGTCAGCGAGTAGCCGGGTGACGTCGGCCTCGTCGAACCCAGCCACGAGAACCGGATCGAATTCCGCAAAGGCGCTCCTGAAGGCGGGCCGCTTGCGAAGGATCGTCAGCCAGGAGAGACCCGACTGAAACCCTTCCAAGCACAGCTTTTCGAATAGCCGGGAATCGTCGGTCGCCGGCCGACCCCATTCCTGATCGTGATAGTCGACGTATTCGGGACCGCTCCCCCACCAACAACGGGCCAAACCGTCCTGGCCGACGACAACTTCTTGCATTCCCAGAAACTAACGACCGGGGCGGACCAAAATCGGACAGGACCCCGTTGAATAGTTCATATGGAGACTTCACTCGAATCAGAGAGCCCGTCGTTTAGCCAGTCCGACAGCCAGGCAACTGGTCGATTCGGGCCGGCATTGTTCGGTGCGGTCTCGGTTGCCCTCTCCTTCGGCATCTCGGAATTGCTCGCCGGGGCCATCGGAGCGCCTTCGCTGATCCAGGGGGTGGCGGACTGGGTGGTCGACTCGGCCCCTCCCGGTCTCAAGGATTGGGCGATCGCTACGTTCGGCACCAACGACAAGCCCGCCCTTTTGATCGGCATCGTCACGGTCGGACTCCTGCTCGGCGGTGCGGTCGGGTTGATCTCCCGTCGGCGCCTCGAACCGGTGATCATCGCATTCGGGGCCTTCGGGATTCTGGCGGCAACCGCCACAGCTTCAAACCCTGCGGCGGGCACCACCGGACCCTGGCTGATTGCCATCGTTTCCGTGACCTTGGGATTGATCGCGTTTCGGTGGCTCACCCGCCGAACCCAGACTGCGGGGACCCGGCCGAGCGGGGAAACGGATCAAAGCCGCCGCAGCTTCCTTCAGGCCACCTCGATCGGCGGTCTTGCCCTGGTCTCGGCCGGAGTGGGACGGATCCTCTTTTCATCCAATCGGGCCGCCGCCAGCCAGCAGTCAGAAGTCACCGTCAATCCGGGTACGAGTGACATACCTGTCGCGGCTTCCTTCGACGACGTCGAGGGCCTTACCCCCGTAGTGGTTCCCAACGCCGATTTCTACCGGATCGACACAGCCATTGTCGTGCCCCGGGTCGATCTCGCCGGATGGTCGTTGAGCTTTTCTGGGATGGTGGACAACCCCTATTCGATCAACTTCGACGAGTTGATGGAGCTTCCGATGGTGGAACGCTATGTGACGCTGTCTTGTGTCTCCAATGAGGTGGGCGGAAAACTGGTCGGAAATGCTCGCTGGCTGGGGGTTCCGCTCAAGGACTTGTTGGACCGGGCCGGGGTCCAGGCCGGCGCCGACCAGTTGGTGGCACGCTCGGTCGACGACTTCACGGTGGGATTCCCCACAGCTGCGGCGATAGACGGGCGCGAGGCGTTGCTGGCGGTTGGAATGAACGGCGAGGCTCTGCCGCTCGAGCACGGTTTTCCGGCTCGCCTCGTCGTGTCAGGCCTTTACGGATACGTGTCCGCCACGAAGTGGATCAGCGAGATCGAGTTGACGACCTGGGACAGCTTCGATGCCTATTGGGTACCGCGCGGATGGTCGAAGGAGGCACCGATCAAAACTCAGTCCCGGATCGACACCCCCGCCAGGCGAATCGAACCAGGAGATCACTACATTGCGGGTGTCGCCTGGTCCCCCAACGTGGGAATTACGCGGGTCGAGGTCGAAGTGGACACCGGTGGCTGGAGGTCGGCAGAACTGACCGAACCTCTGTCGGAAGACGCCTGGGTCCAGTGGCGGCTCCTACACAACTTCGGCCCCGGTTCGCATCGAATTCGGGTCCGGGCAACCGATGCGACCGGTTTCACCCAGGGGGAGAATCACGTGCCTCCCGCGCCCAACGGAGCCGAAGGCTGGCATACCATTTCAGTGACGGTGGCCTGAGAAGCCTCAAGCCTCAAGCAACGACCGATCAGCGAAAACTCGCTGGACACACCTCACACCCCTTCGCCGTCGTCTTGCTTGGGGCTTGGGGCTTGAGGCTTGAGGCTTGACTCTTCCGCTGCTCGCATTATTTGCTGCTGGCGGCGGGACTCTGACAGGACCAGCTGGAACAAGGCGCGCACGTGGCCGGGGTCGATGCCGGTGCGCTCGGCTTCCTTTTCGATCATGACCATGAGCTCGGCCTCGCGATCGGGCATGTAGATCGCAAGCCCCCGATTGGCCTTGACCCGCCCAATTTCGAGGGCCAGGTTCTGACGCCGGGCTAGCAGCCTCACGATCTGGTGATCGACCTGGTCGATGTCGCCCCGAAGCCGGTGAATTCCGAGTGAGGCCATCAACAAGACGAACGAGTCGGCATCCAGCTGAGGCCCGACGGTCTTCGCTGTGGAAGGGCTGGAGTGGACCTCGATGATGACTCCGTCCGCCCCAACCCCCTGGGCCGCCAGCGCCAGTGGCTGCACCCTTATCGCATCACCGGCGGCGTGGGATGGGTCGACGATCACAGGAAGGTGGGTGAGTTCCTTGAGATGAGGGACGGCGGTGATGTCGAGCATGTCCGAGGCGCCACCACCGAAGGATCGAACCCCGCGCTCGACGAGGACGACATTCGGGTTGCCTTCAGCGAGCAAGTACTCGGCCGCCCACAGCCACTCGTCGAGTGTGGCTGAAGCCCCGCGCCGCAATAGCACGGGCTTGCCCAACCGTCCTACGACCCTGAGCAGTTCGAAGTCCTGCATGCTCCCCGAGCCGATCTCGAGAGCGTCGACCTGGTCGACGGTTTCCTCGGCATCTTTCGCCTCGAGAACTTGAGTCAACACGGGAAGACCTACTTCGCCACCTGCCGCCGCGAGAAGCTTCACCCCATCCCGTCCCATGCCTCGGAAACCGTAGGGAGTGGTGCTGGGTTTGTAGGCCCCGCCCCGAAGGATGGCCGCCCCGGCGTCGGCGACAGCATGAGCCGAGGCGAGCATCTGCTCCTCGGATTCAACGGCACACGGCCCGGCGATCACCGGGAACGGGTCATGACCGATGCGGATACCACCGATCTCGACCACCGTGGCGGCCCCGCCGGTGACCCTGCTGGCTTTGCGTTCCATCTTGGTTGGCTCCTCCCTGATGAGTGGGTGCTTGTGAGCCAGGAATCCAGGAAACAGAAAAACCCGGAGCCCTGGCTCCGGGTTGGCTATCGGTTCTTGTCTTCTACCGCGCTATGCCATCCCGGACCGGGGCCCGGTAAAAGCGAAGTAGAAGTAGAACGAGCGGTTCACTAGAACGGGAACTCTAGCTGATGCCAGCCGCCAGCCCGCCAGCCGCCGGCCTCTCCACAAATTTGGCGCGCCGGTCCCGGATCAGACGAAACCTGGCGCGAGACTCCCGGTTTTCGGGACTCTCAGACCGAATTACGAATTCAGCGGGAGCCACCCGCCAAATTATGAGGGGACCGATGACGGGCGAGTCCCGTCCTTCGCTGATCTTGGCTGCTTCTGACATCCATAGACCAAGCCCAACCTGACCGCCACCCGCCAGCTAGGCGTCGGTGCTGGTGACAGGCGACCGCGGGCTGGGGCTAGTGGCACCCTGCTTGCGGTCGTTGTCGGGGGAGACTTCGGGTTGTCGCGTGTCGAACCAGAAGAGAATCCCGATGGCACAAGCGGCCAGCACGAACCCGCTCACCTGGTTCCAGGTCATCGAACCCACCTGGGCGTCTCCGCTGCCGACCCGGAGCGAGTCGAGGAGAAAACGCTGGACGCCGTACCAGGCCGCCCAGATCCAGAAGAGCTGGCCGTAGTGGAGCTTGAATCGCCGGTAGATCAGGAACAGCACTCCCATCAGAATCGCCGCCCCGATCAGGTCGTAGGCGGCGACGTGGTGATATACGCCGCAAATTCCATCGGGAGCGCTGGAGCACTCGAGACCGTTGTGCTGAGGTGCAACGTCGTACCCGACCTTGATCGCGTAGCCCCAGGAGGCCGTCGTCGCCTTGCCAAGGTGCTCGACGATGGCGAGGTCTCCTATGCGTCCGACCACCGTTCCCAACGCAAGGCCAAAAGAGGAAAGATCGAGAATCGGCCAAACCGACATCTTGAGCTGGCGCATGCGAATGACGCCGCCAATGATCCCGCCGGCAAAACCTCCCAGGATCGAGAAGTTGCCGGCGAAAGGATTGATGGCGTCGACCAGCGAGCCGCCTGCCAACAGCGCCGCCGGCGAGGTGAAGTATCGAGCTCCGAGCAACGAACCGATCAAACCCCAGGTGAGGCATGACTGGTACCCGGCGACGTCGAAGTCACGCTTGCGTATCTCCCGACTGGCGATCCACGCTCCGGCCACGAAGCCCAGAGCTGCAAACACCCCGTGCAATGAAAGCCGAATGGGCCCAATGTTGAAGATGGGAATCGGGGGATAAGAGATGAAGGCAAGCATGGTGTGAGATCTGGAGTCAGAGGTTTGGAGTCAGAGGGAGGCTACCCATTACGACATCGCTACTTGAGAAACCTCGGAAACGCGAACTTCATACCAGGACGTCGAGCATCACTGCAGCGAAGAGCAGCGCCAGGTACCGGGTCGAATAGGTGAACAACATCATCGCCCGGCCAGGATCTCGATGGACCAGCCAGGTCTCCCAAATGAAGACGCCTCCGAGCGTGACTGCCGACAGCAGGTAGATCCAGCCCATTCCCGCCACTGGCACCAGCAAGAGCGACGCCAGGCCCGTGAGGCCGGCGTAGAGCAGCATCTGTCTGGTCGTGGGAGCTACACCTCTCACGACCGGCATCATCGGGACCGCAGCTTTGGCGTAGTCGGCTTGGTACCGAAGAGCCAGCGCCCAGAAGTGGGGCGGAGTCCAATAGAAGACGACGGCGAACAGGATCCAGGCCGGAAGGCTGACGGACCCCTGGACGGCCGCCCATCCCACGAGGGCGGGAGCAGCCCCGGCGGCCCCGCCGACCACAATGTTCTGGTCGGTGGTGCGCTTCAGCCACCGCGTATAGATGAATACATAGAAGAGCAGCGCCAGCGTCGAGATCGCGGCAGCAACGATATTGGTGAATGCCCACAGCCACACGAACCCGGCTAGTCCGAGAAAGATGCCGAAAGCCATCGCCGCCGCGGGCGAAACCTGGTGGCGGGGCAGCGGTCGGCGGGAGGTGCGTCGCATCACCTCATCGATGTCGCGATCGAAGTAGCAGTTGAGGGTGTTTGCCCCCGCGGCCGAGAGGGTCCCGCCGATCAACGTAGCCAGGACGAGGCCCGTCCCGGGCCATTGACGGGCGGCCAGAACCATCGCCGGGACAGTCGTGACCAGGAGCAGTTCGATGATTCGCGGTTTGGTGAGGGCGAAGTAGGCGCCGAGGCGATCCCGCCATCCGACCGTCGGAGAAACGACGGCGGCAGGGGCGCTCATGACGGGAGATTACCCAGTCGGGCATGGGCGTAGTTTCGGCGCGCTTGTAGCCTTCCTCA
>DATLEZ010000088.1:0-40222 GCA_035525055.1 Acidimicrobiia bacterium
CGCCCGTCCTTCTTCGAGATAAGCCAAGGCCTTGTCGAAGGCCTCTCGTATCTGGTCGTATTGCCGCTGCAACGCCTCCCACTCGCGCCGAAGCCGTTCGCAGTCACGCCCCGGACCGACCAGCAGCCACAGGCCGAACAGAAGCAACGGCAACCCGATGCCGAGCCCGATCCAACCCCAGGGAATGGTTACGACGTTGCCTGGCGTTGGGAGTTCACTGATCACGACAAAAGGCGCCGTCGACGCAGTCGTCGTCGTTGGAGCAGCGGTGGAGGTTGTCGAAGGCGCTGCAGTAGTGGTGGTTGCTGCCGCGGTGGTGGTAGAAGTCGACGCAGCCCTGACCAGGGAAGCAGGGTCACAGACCGGTTCGGCGGCATCGACAATGAAGCCTCCCGGGAGCAACTCGACGCCGACGAGCTCGGCCCCGAGGCTCATCAAGGCCTCCTGCACCTGATGAGTGCCGTACGCATTGAGTGGGATCTCAACGATGCCGAGGCCGTCGTCGGCCACCGTTCCCACACCTTCCACCTCGCCGGAGGCACCGTCGACCAGTACCGCGATCTCCCATCCACCGAACTCGGGTGGAACCGTGAAATAGAGGATCGCCTTCGACGGCGCGTTGTCGATCGGATCGGCCGGGAAGTGGTCAACCTCAACGCAATCATCAGTCGGGGTAACAGCCGTCGGGGATGTGGCCCCGGCCGGGAGGCCCATCAGCAAAAGGAGGGCAAACAGAAGCACTCCAACCGACCTGAGTCTTGGACCGAGAGACATTGGATTTCCGATCGTTCTAGGAAAGCCTGACGAGCACCGCTGGCCTAAGACGGGTTAATCGGTCGTTTCCAACCCCCTCCTTAAGGAACCGTTTCCTCCTTCAGGAACGCCGACCCTCCGGCTACGAAGCCAGACACGAACGGAATCCAGTACGAGACCACCCGGAACACGAGCACCGGTGCCAGGGTGATCTCCGGAGGATAGGCAAACGCGGCCAGGGCGCCGACCAGGCCTGCTTCGGTAAAACCGATCCCACCCGGTGTCCCCGGCAAGCCTCCGGCCAGCTGACTGATTCCGAATCCGGCTGCTGCTTGCATCGGCGTGAGGTGGAGATCGAAAGCCTCCATGACCAGAAACAACGTCAGCGTCTCGAGCACCAGCCGGGCCCAGAGGAGGCCCTGGGACCTGATGTCCGGAACGTGGCGTTCGGTCGGCGGCCCGAGCATGTCTCGCAGCCTTGCCGGCAGCCGGTTACTTAAGAGTCCGATCCAGCGCGTGCCGAACATCAGGACGAGGCCGATAACCAGCGCGATGATCCCGACCACCCAGGTCCCGGCCTCAAGCGACGTGAAGAGGCCTCGATTAATCACCCAAAGAAGCGCTAAGCCGGTGCCGGTCAGCAGACCGGCATAGTTGAGAACTGTCGCCCTGACCGCAGAGCCACCCGTGGCGCGTGCTTCCTTTCGCACGACCCACGACATCGCAACGGGAGTCACGGCGCCACCGGCCGGAATCAGGCGGGCGACTCCGGCGCCGACTAGTGCCGCCTTGAAGGCGGACAAGGGTTGGAGATTGCCTCCGTTGGTGATGACTCCGTGGCGGAACTGCAGCCCGAACATGTAGATGCCCCCGATTTGGGCCCCGGCGGCAGCCAGCAACATCAACGAGTCGAGCCAGGTGACGGCGGGTACATCGAGGTTGAGAAGTGCTCCGATCAACGCCGCGGCGTAGAGAAGACCGGCCACCGAAGCCACCACCAGGATGGTTCGGCGATGAAACCGCCGCATCAGTGACCGACCGGCTCCTCTGCGCTGGCTAGCTCTTCCCCAGGATCGCGGTCGAACACGGCCCGGTAAAGGGCAGCCCTGACCCCCGGCTCATGCCCCGGATTGCCCTGCATGCGCCGAATGATCATCAGCAGACTGAGACCGAGGGTTGCGACTGCCACCGGCGCCGGCTTGCGAAAGACCGCGGCCAGCACCGGAAGCGATGACCATCCGATGAAACCGCCGAGGCCACCACCGATCTTCCATCCTGCGGCTGCCCATCCCGCCGGCCACACCAGCATCGAGAAATCGACTCCGGCCACCACCCCCGACGAGGGTGCCAGGCCTCGTCCCGAGCGACCCTTCATGAATACCGACCAGTTGTGGCCGGCCACGATGGCCAAACCCGATACCGAGACCACCGCTGGGCCAATTCCCATGTTGTTGAAGACGAGCACCGGGATCAAGCCTTTGAGCCCGTCGAGAAGGGCGGCAACCATTCCTGCCCGAACCCCGACGCTGCGAGTGAGATTGCCGGCGCCGACGTTGCCGGTGCCGACTTTGCGAAGATCGACCCCGCATAGCACGCCGACCAGGAACGCGAAAGGCACCGCCCCCAGCAGGTAGCAGGCAGTGATAGCGAGCAGCCAGACGATCGGCCCGTCCATAAGCGGCAACAAGGTACCAGTTAGAGGCCATGGACCAAGCCGCCAGCGACGGTCATATATGAGCTTTGGTCTAAGGCTGTTGGAAGCAGCCAAGGATCAGCGAAGGAGGAGATTCGACTGTCCGGAGGTCCCTCCGTAATTTGGTGGGTGGCTCCCGCTGAATCCGTAATTCGGTCTGGGAGTCCCGGAAACCGGGAGCGCGGCGCCAGGTTTCATCTGACCGGGACCGGAGCTACGCCGACGCGGTGACGGTCACAGGTATCCCGTTCAGGACGGCGTTGCCGGATAGCGGATCGATCGAACCGCTATCGGTAAGAATGTTGGAGTTGACGCCCGGCCGGGCCGACGCCACCGCGATTCGAGATCCAGGGAGGCCGTGACCCCACCCGTATGGAATCGAAACCACGCCCCGGCTGATGTCAGCGGTCACCTCGGCCGGCAGCTCGACCCGACCAGTCGCCGACGCGACCGCGACCCTGGCACCGTCGGAGACGCCGAGGCGGGACGCATCGTCGGGATTGATTTGCACCGTGCAACGCTCCTTTCCCTTCATCAGGACCTCGACGTTGTGAAGCCACGAGTTGGCGGACCTCAACTGCCGGCGACCGATCAGCAAGAGTTCTTGCTCAGGAGTCCGGCCGATCTGTTCGAGAAGCCGGGGCAGATCGGCTGCGATTTGCTCTGGAACGAGGTCAACCTTGCCGGAGTCGGTGACCAGGATCTGGGGCAGTCGGGGCACCAGCGCTCCAAAGTCGATGCCGTGCGGGTTCGCCTCCAACAGATCGAGGCTGAGGCCCTCCGGGTTCGCACCGAAACCGTCCCCGCGGTGGCCCAGGCGGAGCAGGAGATCCAGAAACTTCTCGGGCCAGGGCCGATCGCCGAGCATCGTCAGGATCTCGGCCGGGTCGCGACCTGCCACCGTGGACTCGGGATTCGAGACCGCCTCCTGCACGGACGCCATCAATGACGCCCCGGCCAACTGGTCGGGGTCGGCGGCGGCCCCCATACCGAGGGCGATCCCGGTGAGGCGAACGAGGATCTCGAACTCGGCCAATCCCGATCCTTCGAAGACCTGCGGTGAGTAGGCCGAGAAGTCGCGTACAGACAACCCGGTAAAGGCGAGGTCGTAGTGCGAACGCTCGAGAGCCGACGGAGCGGGGAGGACCACGTCGGCGTGAAGGCTGGTCTCGTTCAGATACGGGTCGACCGAAACCATGAACTCGAGGGACCCGAGTGCCTTCTCGAGTCGGCCGGAATCCGGTGTCGTTAAAGCGGGGTTGCCGGCGACGGTGATAAGGAACCGAACCTGGCCGTCACCGGGAGTTTCGATCTCGTCGGCCAGGGTCGCCACCGGCAGCTCTCCCAGCACCTCGGGAAAGCCCTTGGCCCGGCTGTGCCAGCGACCCGTGCGAAATGAACGGCCCTTCCGGCGAGGCGGCAGATGGGCAGCCAGAGGAAACATGGCGCCCCCCGGTCGGTCGAGGTTCCCCGTGATGGCGTTGAGGAGATCCACGGCCCACGAGGCGACAGTCCCGAAGGAAACCGTGTGGGTTCCGATGCGACCGTAGACGGCGGCGCTCGGTGCTCCCGCCAGTTCCCGTGCCACCTCCCTGATCGTGCCTGGATCGATGCCTGTGAAGCCTGTCACAGCCTCTGGCGTGAACGGCGCCACAACCTGGCCAGCGCGATCGAGCCCGTCTGTCAGGTCGGCGAGTCCGTCGAGTCCGACCCGTTCTTCTTCGAACAGAACCTGGGCGACGGCCAGCAGGAATCCGGCATCGGTGCCGGGCCTGATCGGAATCCACCGATCTGCCATCGCCGCCGACTTCGTTCGACGCGGATCAACGACCACCAACTTCCCACCGCGAGCCCTGATCTTCTCGAGGCGGCCCGGGAAGTCAGGGGCCGTCGCAAGGCTTCCATTCGACTCGAAGGGATTAGCGCCGAGCATCAGGAGGTAGTCGGTCCGGTCGAGGTCGGGGACAGGGATGTTGAGTGGATGCCCGAACATGAGTCCGGCGGAGACGTGCTTTGGCATCTGATCGACGGTCGAGGCACTGAAGATGTTGTGGGTCCCGAGCGACTTGACCAGCGATCGGATGCCGAGAGTGTTGTCGAGCTGATGAACGTTGGGATTGCCGAGGTAGATCGCCAAGGCCGACCGGCCGTGCGCTTCGACGATCGCGCCAAATCGGTCAGCGATGAAACCGAAAGCCTCGTCCCAGGTGGCAGCTCGATGACTGCCGTTCTCCTTGATTAAGGGAGTTCGTAGCCTGTCGGGGTCCTCGTGAAGCTGTTTGAGAGTCGATCCCTTCGGGCAGATAAATCCCGCCGAGAACGGATTCGCCATGTCGCCCCGAATGCGGCGAACCCGGTCGTCGACCACCTCAATCTCGAGGCCGCAGGTGGCCTCGCAAAGCGGACAAGTGCGGAAGACGGTCCGTTCCATCCGGGGAGAGTACTGACTGGTGCGTGGTGTGTGATGTGTCCAGATCCGAACGCACCACGCACCACGCCTTTGGGTATCGTCTCCTTATGACCACCAAAATCACCTACGCCACGATGTCGGCGGACAACGAGGAGCTGAACCGGTCGTACGAAGAGGCGGTCGGACGGGTCAAAGCGGGGCTGGGCAAGGACCACCCATTCGTCGTCGACGGGCAGGAGCGCTGGGGCGAAGGCCTCTACGAGGAGGCATCGCCGATCGACTCCGACATCATCGTCGGCCGCTACGCCCAGGCCACTGAGGCCGACGTCAACGACGCGGTCGCCGCGGCCAAGGCCTACTTTCCAATTTGGTCGATGACGCCCTGGCGCGAGCGAGTCGGCCTAATGCGCCGCGCCGCCGATGTGATGGAGGCGCAGCAGTTCGACCTGTCTGCGATCGTCGCCATCGAGGTCGGGAAGAACCGCCTCGAAGCGCTGGGTGATGTTGCCGAGACAGTCGAGTTCTTTCGCTACTACGCCCAGCAGATGGAGGACCACGATGGGTTTGTGACCCCGCTCGGCCAGCTGTCACCGGCTGAGGAGAACCGGTCGGTCCTCAGACCTTTCGGTGTCTGGACCATCATCTCGCCGTTCAATTTTCCGATGGCACTGGCGGGCGGGCCCTCCATCGGTGCACTCCTCACGGGCAACACGGTGATCCTCAAGCCTTCCAACGCCGGAGCTCTCACCGGGCTCGAATTCGCGCGGATCCTGCGCGAGGCCGGGGTCCCCGCCGGGGCGTTCCAAGTCATCACCGGCCCCGGCTCGAAAGTTGGCAGCACTCTGGTCAATCACCCCGACGTTGCCGGGATCACCTTCACCGGCTCTTTCGAGGTCGGTATGGGGATTTACAAGGGCTTCGCTAAGGACTTCCCGAAACCGACTGTCGTCGAGATGGGCGGCAAGAACCCGGCCATCGTCACGGCTTCGGCCGATCTCGACGTCGCCGCCGAAGGGGTCATGCGGGCCGCCTTCGGTTACAGCGGTCAGAAGTGCTCGGCCAACTCCCGGGTGTACGTCGATCGCAAGGTCTACGACCAATTCGTCGACAGGTTGGTCGAGCGGACAGACGCCATCAAGGTTGGGAATCCGCTGGCCCGCGAAACCTATATGGGTCCCGTCATCGACCGACAGGCGGTGGAACGATTCCACGAGGCCGTGGCCGAAGTCAAGAACAGCGGCGGGCAAATCCTGGCCGGCGGCGAGGTCATCAACGATGGTGACCTGGCCCGGGGCAACTATGTCGAACCGACTGTGGTGACAGCGCCGGACGAGTCGTGGGTCTGGGACCGCGAACTGTTCCTCCCCTTCGTGGCTGTGATGCCGGTCGACTCCCTCGACGAGGCTATCGCCAAGGCCAACGACACCGAGTTCGGCCTGACCGCCGGATTCTTCTCCCAGGACGAAGCCGAGATCGAGCGCTTCTTCAGCGACATCCAGGCTGGCGTCACCTACGTCAACCGTCGCGCCGGGGCCACCACCGGAGCCTGGCCGGACGTCCAATCGTTCGGCGGGTGGAAGGGCTCGGGCACCTGCGGCGGAGGCGGCGGCGGCCCCTGGTACCTGCGCCAGTACATGCGGGAGCAGAGTCGCACCGTCGTTCGGAGCTGATTACAAACCGATCTTGAACGCTGTACTCGTCACCGGTGCCGGCGGAACCCTCGGACGCCGGCTGGTCGGCGAGCTGGCTCGCCGTGGTCACGCCGTTGCGGCCGCCACCACCCGGGAAGGTGCGCCGACGAAGCTCGGGACCATCCGCTATGTCCGAATCGATCTCGCCACCGGAGCGGGTCTGGACGCAGCCCTTGAGGACGTGGCCGCAGTCGTCCATTCGGCTTCGAGTCCTCCTCGCGCTCGTGAAGTAGACCTCGGCGGACTGCTGCGCCTCGTGAAGGCGGCACCGCAAGCCCATGTGGTCTACCCGGGCATCGTCGGGTGCGACCTGATTCCTACTCCCTACTACGGGGTCAAGACCGAGACCGAACAGGCCCTCATCGACAGTGGCGCCCCCTGGACGATTCTGCGAGCAACGCAGTTTCACCAGTTGATCTGGCACTGGTATGCCAACGAGTCCCGCAACCCTTTCCTGCTGGTCCCCAAGGACACTCGCTACCAGGTGGTGGATCCGCTCGAGGTTGCCAGACGCCTGGTGGACCTGGTCGAGTCCGGCCCCCAGGGCCGGGTCGATGACCTCGGCGGACCCTTCGCCTACGAGGCCGGTGACCTGGCTCGCTCTTGCCTGGCCGCGGTGGGTTCCAAACGTCGGATCATCAAGTACAACAAGCCGGGCATCGTCGGTGCCGCCCTCCGTGCTGGCGCCAACCTGACCCCCCACCGCGCGGCAGGCCAAACCTGGAACGACTTCATAGAAAGGCAAATGGAGCGGAGAGAGCGAGAGGGTTGAGGTCACTGCTGTCCCCCTGCTTGCGGGGGGACAGCACGGAGCGGCTCCCCAGCAACGGCCCACAAGCAGGGGGACACTCCACTCACCACTCACCACTCACCACTCACCACTCCTCGTCTTCCCGCTAGCGTTTGGCGGGGAGGTCCGTTGGCTCAGCACCCGATTGAGATGATTCTGCTCAAGCAGTGGGCGAGTCTCATCGCCGTACCGGTGTGGATCACCGACGCCGACGGGCGCCTTGTCTACTACAACGAACCCACCGAAGAGATCATCGGTATGCGCTTTGAGGACGCCGGAGAGATGTCCGCCGACCAGCTCGCCGAAGTGTTCGTAATTTGTGACATCGACGGCTCGCCCCTCGCCACCGACGAACGGCCGTTGATGATCGCCCTTACCAAGCAGCTGTCGGCCCATCGTCGGATCCGGTTCTTGCGATTCGACAAGCAGTGGCGTGAGATCGCCGTCACCGCCATACCGATCATCGGAGAGGGGAACCGCCACCTCGGCGCCATGGTGACCATGTGGGAAGACGGCGAGTGAGGCTGACCCTGCATGGCACGCGGGGGTCAATGGGAAGAGCCGGCCCCGAGACGATCGAGTTCGGCGGCGACACCTCCTGTGTCGACCTCATCGATGACGACGGCGCCGTCCTGGTTCTCGACGCCGGATCGGGCCTCTCCCGCCTGAACCAGGCCCTTGATCCGTCCCCATCTCGGATCGACGTGCTTCTCACGCATCTCCATCTCGATCACCTCCAGGGCCTCGGCTTCTTTCGCCCGGCCTTCTCCGACGACGTCGAAGTGCATCTGTGGGGGCCAGCTTCATCGACGATGACTTTGAGCGAGCGACTTAGCCGGTACCTCTCACCGCCCTTGTTTCCGGTAAGGACTCGCGACCTGCCCGCTCTTCGATTTCATGATCTCCGACCCGGGACCTACCACGTCGGGAACTACGAGGTCACGGCCGACCTCGTCTGTCACCCCGGCCCGACCCTCGGCTTTCGCATCACCGACGGTTCCAAAACCATCACCTACCTTCCCGACCACGAGCCCGCCCTCGGCGGGGACTTTCCCAGAGCAAACGATTGGACGTCGGGCTTCGATCTTTGCGAAAACGTCGACCTGCTGATTCACGACTTTCAATACACGGCGGACGAATACGATGACCGCATCGGATGGGGTCACTCCTCGATCCCGCAGGCGCTGCAGTTCGCCACCCAGGTAGAGGCCCGGCGCCTCGTCTCCTTCCACCACGACCCCGACCACAATGACTCCACCCTCAGGCGACTACACGATGAAGCAATCGAATCGGGCCTGCCGTTCGAGTTGATCCCGGGCACGGGAGGCCTGACCGTCGAGGTCTAGCGAAGTCGGTTCAGCGAACCTGGCCGAACCAGATGCGGACTCCGTCAGGATCGTCGACTCCGAATACGGTGTCGCCCCACGCTTCCACTTTCATGTCGCGCGTAACCGGCACCCCGGCGGCCACCAAATGGTCGTGCCAGGCCTGGATGTCGTCGACGAAGAACCCGAGTTCCACACCGGTCGGATGGGGCCATGACAAACCCGTGCCCGAACCGAGAAGCTCGAGCGTCTCGCCGTTGGACGCTTCCAGAACTGCACCGGCCCCGGAGTCTTCCTTCCACCCGGTCAGCCGCCGAAAGCCAAGGATGCTTTCGTAGAACCCCACGCTGCGGTCGAAGTCGGAAACTCTCAACAGAGCCCTAAGCCCGTTAATCCGCCCCGGTGATCGACTCGGCGCTTCTCCAGTCATGACTCTGCGGGCTTCGGCAATCGTGAAGCGTCCCGCTGTCACTTCGCGACCGACGACGACACCTGAGAGCTGGCGGGTCCCTACCCGGAGCCTGATCAACGTGATCAGGTCGGACAGGTCCCGGACTCCCCCGGAGGCGATGACCGGTTCCTCGACTGCGGAGAGTGCCTCGGCCAGCATGGCGAATCCGGGCGGTTCGGTCAGCGCATCACGGAGGGCTTCGCCCACCAGAAACGCGGCAGCCCCGGCCGACGACATCTCGACCAGAACCTCTTCCAGAAAACGGCCCGAATGCCCCGTCCATCCGCCCGTGACGACCTCGCCGTCGGAGAGGACGTCGACGGCGACGGCCACCTTGTCCGGAAAGGTCCGGCACGCCTCCCACACCATGTTCTGGTTCTCGATCGCGGCGGTTCCCATGACGACGCGCCATGCCCCGGCGCCGATCAGTCTTTCGAGCTCGGCTTCGGAGCGGATCCCGCCGGCAACCTGGACCGGAACCTTGACTGCCCTAAGGATGTCGTCGATCAGCGGGCGATTGCTGTAGTCCTTGCGAATGGCAGCATCGAGATCGACGACGTGGAGGTAGTCGATGCCCAATCTCTCCCAGGAAAGGCACCGGCCCACTGGATCGGCGTCAAGGGCAATGACCTCGCGAAGGTCGCCGTGGGTCAGGCGCACTGATCGGCCTTCGAGAATGTTCACCCTGGCGTAGAGATCCATGCCTTTATTCTGCCTTCTCTTGTCGAAAAGCGCTTTGCCGAGTGGCTGCTCGATGCGTCCCTGTCATTCGTCCGCTATGCCGAGAGCCTTCTCGGCGTCTTCGATCCGCTGGTTGTTCCGGGCTACCGGTGCCCAGAGATCCCCGAAGCGAGCCAACCGATCCCAGAGATTAGAAATCGTCACGTCGCCGTTTTTCATCGTCCCGATTTCGTCCCAGGTGATCGGTAATGACACCGGGGCTCCCGGCAGAGGGCGAACCGAATAGACCGATGCAATCGTCTGCCCGAATGCGTTGCGGTTGTGATCGATGAATACGCGGCCTTTCCGTTTCGGGATGTCCCAATCCATGGTCAGGTCCTCCGGATTGGCGGCGACCATCACCCTTCCCACCGCCTCGACGAAGGCGCGCACCCTCGAATGCGAGTAGACGGGTTCAATTGGAAGGTAGACGTGCAGGCCCCTCGCCCCCGAAAGCTTGGGGTAGCCGGTCAGCCCGAGTTGTTCGAGAGCGACCCGAAGAAGCTTGGCTCCGGCGATGACCTGGTCCCACGTCGAGCCGGCGGCGGGATCGAGATCAAAGATCGCGAGATCAGGATTGTCGAGCGAGCCCGCCCTGGAGTGGAACGGGTGGATCTCGATGCACCCCATGTTGGCGAACCACATCAGGGACTCCCGATCGTTGGCGAGCAGGAAGTCGATGGCGCCGCCCATCGAGTCCGAATCGACGCTGGCCGTCTGCATCCAATCCGGTTGATGGCCGGGGGCTCGCTTCTCGTAAAAAGAAGGTCCTCCGACACCGTCGGGATAGCGGGACATCGATATCGGACGATCGGCCAGGTGCGGGAGCAAAACCGGTGCCACCGAGGCGTAGTACTGGATCAGATCACCCTTTGTGTATCCGTCAGGAAAGAACTGCTTGTCCAGGTTCGAGAGCTTGAGGGGGCGAAGTCCAGGGAAGCGGAAGGCAGGTCCGTCCTTTTGCGCGATCAGTCGATCCGGAAACTGGATTCGCCCGGAGTCGATCGGACGGCCGCTTGGCTTCTTCCGGTTGGCGACGGCAAGGGTCTCGACCAGTTCCTTTTGGACGGCGTCGTGGCTCGACTGCTCTCTGGCCTCCGAGATCACCACCATCGGTAGACCTGCCTCTACCGCCGCCTCGATGAGCGGTCCGACCCGAAGGGTCCCCTCGCCGTAGGGCAGGTGGCGCACCTCTCCCCCGGCATTGAAGAGGTTGTCGGTGAACTGGGTCTGGAGCGGGTCGATCATCCAGGCGGGAAAACTCTGCCGGATGAAATCGATGACGGATGCGAAGGCCGCCTGCGACGTCAGCGCTCCTCCGGTCTGAGCGTGGACGTGGGCCCAGTCGACAATCGGGCGAACAAAGTTGAACTCCTCGGCCAGGAGCGCAATGTCGCCCAACGTTCCGAAGTTGCGTTCGGCCCCACTGGTCTCGAGGCCGAGGCCCACCCCCATGTGTTCGATCTTCGGCGAGATCCACCGCAGCCGGGTTTGGATCATCTCGATGAGCTGTTCCGCCGGCCTTTCCTGAGTGGCGCCGAAATGGGCGCAGATGATCCGGCTTCCGAGAGCGCGGCCAAGCTTCATCGTGTGTTCCAGCGCAGCCAGGCATTGCTTGGCGCGGTCCTCGTCGTCGACGGTCAGAACGGCGAAGTAGGGAGCATGGACCGAAACCCAGATTCCCCGCTCGGCGGCCAGCTCGCCGAACTTGCGACACCTGGCTTCCTTCCACGGGAAGGCGGTGACGAATGCGAGTTCGTAGGCGGTATGGCCGTTCGCCACGAGCGAGTCGAGGAACGCCCCGTCCTCTTTGGCCTCCCCTGCTGGCAGGCCGGAGATGCCAAACCTGATGCCAAACCTGGTGATCGGGCTCTGCACGTTGGAGCGAGGCTACCCACGAAGGAGATGGACTAGTCCGTTGGCGCGAGCCCGCGATGAACTGCGCTCGAGGAACGGCGCTGCCGATGAAATGGTGATGAAGCCGACCGCAAAGCCCCTCTACTTCAACCCATTCCTCGGAATGGCGGTCAAAGGCATGTGGTCGACAACCTTCACCCAGGCGGTCATCGAAGCCATCGAGCAAGACGACCCCGATCCCACCCCGGAATCCGAAGCGCCCTGAGCCCGGCTCCGACCCGTTGGTTCGCCCCGTAAACCCGTTTTGGCGCGACGGGATGGGGCTAGCACGGTTCTGTCGTGCCAAAACGGGAACAACTCCTAGACGATGCGCTTCTCGGTGGCCCATCGGGCCAGTTCGTGACGATTCGATAGCTGCAGCTTGTGCAGGACCGCAGAGACGTGCCTTTCCACTGTCTTCAACGAGATCGCCGGGCGGGCCGACACCTCTTTGTACGGGTCACCGAGAGCTATCAGACGCAGCATCTCTTTCTCCCGCGGGGTGAGTTGGTCGACCTCCGGGTCGGCCACGTGACTGCCGATGCTGGCGAAGGCATCGATCACGAAGCCGGCCAGGCGGGGCGAGAAGACACTGTCGCCCTCTGCCACCCGCTTCACGGCGTCAACGAGCAGCTCAGGGTCGATGTTCTTGGTGACGTACCCGCGGGCACCCGATCGAATGATCGCGACAACGTCTTCCGGAGTGTCCGACGCCGACAGGGCCAGGAAGCGCACGTCTGGATGCCGCTCCCGGACCCGCTCGAGGACGGCCTTGCCTCCACCGGCGGGCATGTGAACATCGAGGAGGACTACGTCCGGCAGGCGCTCTTCAAGAAAGACCCGTTCTTGTGACGGTTCACCACCCCTGCGGTAGGTGAACCGTCACAAGAACGAATCTGTCACCAGTGTCAGCGGCAGGTCACGGTGCTCGACGCGGCCGTCGGCATGAACGGCGAACCGACCCATGGTCCGATCGTGAACAGGATCGGGACGGGACCACGGCCACCCTCCGAACTGGGTCCGTCGATAGTCGCTGACTGCTGCCTGGATCTCCTCGGCCGAGTTCATGACGAAAGGACCCATCTGAAACACCGGCGCTCCGATCGGCCGGCCTTGCAGCATCAAGAGCTCGGCCGGGCCGCCAAGGTTCGTGATGACCGTCGGCACGTCGGGACGCAGTCGCACCGCCACTCCATCTTCGATAACGGTGGACGACACCCGGAGGTCGCTGCCTCCGAAGCAGTAAAGAACCCGATTGGCGTCGGGAGAGGTGGCGGGCAGCGTCCAGCACGAGCCCTGGTTCATCCCGATCAGCCAGATGGCGAACTCGGAGTCCGGTTGCGACGCCCAGGAGTCGGGAGGAGGCGACGGTGGGCGGCGGTGGTCGAGGCTGCCGGCAATGACATACACAGGGACTCCACCCTCGCCGACAGGAACCGTCGGGATGTCCTCTCCCCAGAGCATGCCGAAGTAGGGGTCGACCATCTTTGATCCGGGCGGCAGGTTGAGCCAGATCTGGAACAACTCCATCGGATTCGGGCGATCCGAGCGAACCAGCGGGAACATTTCGGCGTGCATGATCCCCGCCCCGGTGGTCAGCCATTGGACGTCACCCTCGCCGTAGCGAGCGGTGGCGCCGAGTGAGTCGGAATGGTCGACGAGGCCTCGCCGGACGATGGTCACGGTCTCGAATCCCCGATGAGGATGCTGTGGGAATCCTGGCACCTCTCCCCCGTGGTACATGCTCCAACCGTCGAGGTAGGAAAAGTCGGCTCCGAGACGACGGCCGCTCAAGGACGCAGCCGGGCCCTGGACCTCATTGCCGGCCGGATAGGCGTCAACGTGATGCACCGTGAACAAGAAAGGGTCGAGCCCGACCCATGGCATCACAGCTCGAAGATGTCCAGGACAGGGTCTATCGCCACGATCAAAAGCTAGCGGGCCCCCGACCCTTGGGAATTCCGAACTGGACACCCTCAGGAGGTCGGCACCGTCGGCACCATGATCTCACCGGAGATGATCTGGGCTTTGAAGCGTTCGAGGGTTGGAATGAATTCGTCGATGAAACCGCCGCTTGTTGAGTAGTCGACGCCGCCATCGACCATGCCCAGGACCCGCGGTCCGGGCGTGAACTGATCTTGAGAAACCTCTAGCAATGCGGCGTAGATCCCCACGTCGTACCGCTTTAGCATCGAGGTGAGTATGTGCGGTTGCCACGTCGCGGGATGGGGTCCTCCCCATTCGACATGAGACGCTCCCAGCACCGATTCATACTCATCGGAGTCAACTCCGATGGCCCACAGGTGCTGTCGCTGTCTTGCGCTCTCTACTACCGCCGCCTCGAACACCCCCAGACCCGACGAGCCGGCAGCGTGATAGATCACGTCCGCCCCGTCCTGGTACATAGGTTCGGCTTTCACTTGAGCGAGGGTCGGGCTGCCGAAGCCGCTGATGTCCCAATCGGGGCTGAGGTATTCGACCAGGATCTCGATGTCCGGTCTGACCGCCCGAGCACCGGCCTCGAAACCGGCCTCGAACTTGCGGATGAGTGAAATGTTCATTCCGCCCACGAATCCGATCACACCAGTCTGCGACTTGAGAGCCGCGGCCGCTCCCACCAAGAAGGAACCTTGCTCTTCCGCGAAAGTCCAATATGCGATGTTGGGTGCGTTCCCTGCAAGGTCGAACTTCACATACCGGGTTTCGGGAAACTCGGGCGCAACCTCAACCAGCCCGGAGCCGACTTCGCCAGTGGCGCTGAACACATATCTGACGCCGCCCTCCGAGAGACGACGCACATCGTTGGCCGCCTCCGCGTAGTCGGTGGAATATATGCCGGCATCGATATCGAATTCGCTCACTGCTCGGTCGTATCCGAGCTGCATCAATGTTCTCGGGCCCAAGCGACCGTCCAAAAGAAAGGCAATCTCGGGGAGCGGATCAGGGAGGTAGGCCAGAACCGCATAGGTGGCAGTAGCCGCGAACAGAGTCAGCGCCACCGCCAACCCCCACAGTCTCCGCCGGGCCCGCCGAGCCAGTCCTGATTCGCGCTCGCGTCGCAACTCGTCCTCGCCTTCGGCGACTTCACGATGCTTGAGACTGGCCTCTAGAAACTGCCGTTCGAGCGGGGCGATTCCTAGCGGCGTCTCTTCCGACCACCCCGCGAGTTGACCCAGGCGGCCTCCGAACATCAGGTAATCCGCATCCCTCCCGGAGGCCTCCCACTCGGCAGCGGAAGCCGCCAGACTCGAGCACAGCCGGCAGCTCCGACCTCGAGACCCGTACCAGGGCCGCCTCCAGCTGTTCGAAGGGATGTCGTCCCGGGGTCATGTTGGCCAGGATCCAATGATCCGAACCCGGAACGCGGCCGTCTCGCAGAGCCGGAACCAAACCGGCCCTAACCGCGCTGGATTTTCCGCTCCCTGACGGCCCGACCACAACCAGCAACCGGTCACCGACAGCCAAGAGGTCGACCATTTCACCAATGAGTTTGTCGCGGCCGATGAAGTCACCGGCGTCGATCTCGTTGAACGCTCCCAGACCTTTATAGGGGTTACGAGCACTCGGACTGGAACCGGCGACCGCTAGTTTCGGTGGCAACAACGACGGGTCCTGCAACAGGATCTGCTCTTCTAGCTGGGAGAGGTCAACTGACGGCTCGACTCCCACTTCTTCACCGAGGAGTCGACGAAAATCGCGGTACGTCCGCAGTGCTTCGGCCTAGCGGCCGCTCCTATAGAGGGCCAACATGAGGAGCCGACGCGGCTCCTCCCGCAGCGGCTCGCGTTCGATCAGCCCTTGAACCAGCCCTGGTACTTCGACAGCCCTTCCGTCCTCAAGTTCGGCCGACGCCAACATTTCGACCGCCTTGGCATGGAGATTCTCGATTCGCCTTATGTGGGATTGGGCCCACTCCTCGTAGGCGAACTCGACCAAGGGCCTCTCATTCCAGAGGGCGAGGGCCGAACGACGGTTGTCAACCCCGCCGCCTTCAACCAGACGCTGAAAACGGACCGTGTCGATTGTCTCGGGGAGGACCCTCAGGACATAACCGGGGCTCTTGGTCTCGATCAGGGCGTCCCCATTCGCCAACGCCTTTCGCAGCGACGATACGTAAATCTGAACAGAGTGGGCCGAGGTACGAGGGGGTGCGTCCCCCCCAGATCGAGTCGATCAGTTTTTCGGCTCCGACAACCTGATTTACGTTCAGTGTCAGCAGGGCCAGCAGCGCTCGCTGTTTGGGTGGGCCGGAGGGTCCCAAGCAGTTGTATATCCATAGGCTGATTCCTCCGCGAACGCTACCTCTGCCGGGCCGCCCACTGCTGTTCGTAGTAGTCGACAACTGCAGCCCAATGCGCCTGCTCCAACGATCCGGATGATCCAGTCGATCCGACCGATGCGGCCGAACCGGCCTCTGCGATCGATCCGCCCGATGTCATTGTCTGGTATCGCTGCTCGTAGTAGGCCACAACCTGATCCCAGTAGGCCCGCTCGATCTCCTCGGCACTCGGTTGGGCGACGGCGAAGACCGCTCCGCCCGCCAGGACTCCGGCCAGCAGAGCAGAAACAACGATCCGACGCCTGCCGAACCGGCCCCTTCGCGCCGAAACTTCCTGTGTACGTTCCCGAGTGGTCGTCAGTGTGTCAGTCATGACGCCTCTTCCTTCTACCGGCGGCCTCTCTGTGGCGGATGACACCCTGCCCTCCGCATTTGGCCGTCGATAGCCAAGGACGATGCGGGAGGACCCTCCACATACTCTCAAGAGAGGCTCTATGCGCCCTCTATTGGGTCAACGGTCTGGGCAGGCCAGACCGTCAAAACCTGGCCTAGCAGTCCAACTCCAAGATCTCCGCTTGGGTGTCCCAGTACTGCGTGTAGTCATAAGAGCATTCGTGCCGCTCGATCTCGACCTCGAGGTGGCTAGTGCCCCTGTCGAAATCCCACTCGCCGCTTCCGCTGGCAACGAGGTAATCGGTCAGGGCGCACTCGTCGAGGACGTAGAAGGCGCCGGCATCGGTGCCGGTGAAGATGACCCTGCCTCCGTGACTGCACCCGACCGACCTCTTGCCGACCCAGCTCCAGCTCACGAGCTCGGGCAGGTAGAAGAGCTCGTTGTCGAGGCCGAGAAGGAGCTCCTCAGGTTGGTCGTAAAAAGGGGACTCGGGCAACAACGAAACGTAGGGACTGATCACTTCCGCACCACAAGTGGAGGACGTTGGCTCGGTCCCATCGAGGATGAAGTCGGTCACCGCGGTATCGATACACGAAATCCCTCGACCAAACATGACGTGGGAGCCGCCACTCACGCTGAGCAGGTATCCCTCGTCGAGCTCCTCGAAAACAGAAACCCCCTGTGAGTGCGGTGTGGCCGGATCTCCCTCGGCGGCGACAACCAGGGTCGGAATCCCATCCCCGCGGAACGGTTCCGGCGGACTCAGAGTGCGGTCCACGTCAGGCCAATAGACGCATATCAGCGAGAACTCGTAGAACCAACGGTGAAGTTCGGGGGTCTCCTCCCACGCATCGGTGACTGCCGCGAGTTCGGATTCGGCATCCGTGCCCGGGATTGCGTTATCGAGGCAGTTGACGGCGGTGGTCATCATCGTCGAGCCACCAGAGCCGTAGGTCATCTCCCACAAACGCACCATGGGGATCAGGTCGTTGCGACTTGTAGCGGCCGCCAACGCCCTGACAAACATCATCCGGTCCTGCGCTGAGTACACGCTGCTGAAGGCGAGGTAACCGACGTCGTCGGCGGTCAAGGCGACCTCCTCGAAGACGTCGCCCTCAACCGGAAATCGGACACTGGCCGGGTCGGCCTCCAAGTTGCGGAGCAGGGTTGCATACGCCTGGTCGGCCCGCCCCCCCATGTCCCTGGCGCAGGTCGAATCCCGGTCGCAAGCCTCGAAAGTCATCTCCAGCAGGTCATCGAAAGCTTCGATCTGGTCGACCGTCGACTCGAGAGCGTTTCGTGTGGCATCGATCGCCCCATCCAGAATCAGCCGCTCCACCGCATCGGGATAGGCCGCGGCGTACGTTTGTGCGAAGAGGGTGCCGTAGCTTTCGCCGTAGATGACGACCTTGTCATATTCCATCGCCTGGCGGAACGCCTCGAGATCGCGCACGGCGTCGTCAGTTCCCAGATGGGCGAGAAACTCAGGATTGCCCATCTCCCTGACACACGAATCGACAAAGCGACCGGCGATGTCAACCAGGTTGGTCCACCTTTGCGCCGACTGCTCCGGCACGCTCGCGTAGCCGTCCCAATAGTCGGCGTCGGCCTCGGGGCAGCTGGGATCGTCGAGCAGCCCGACCCCCCGCTGATCGAAATAGACGATGTCAAAGCGCTCTCGAATCGCGGGATCAAGTGAACCAAGTCGCCACCCGGAGTCGGAGACCCCCGAGGATCCGGGACCTCCAACCACCGTTACCAGCACCCCTTCGGGCGTGCCCGAGGCGGGCAACACCCCAAAAGTCACGTCGACGGTGCCCTGGCGAGGATCGGAGTCGTCGAGGGGGAGCTCAAGGGTGATGCATGTGAGTTCGGAGTCCGGGCACGGCTCGCCATCCAACTGCACCAGCTTCTCCGCGGTCGTTTCGGCAACTCCAGCACAGGCGGAAAGGGCGATGGAGGCGATCACGATTGACCAGCGGAGGAACCGGGACCTGGTTTCGGTCATGGTCGGACTCAGCTCTGATTCCCGAGTCTCAACCAGTTGGCCCGGCGGGCCCGGGGGGCGGCGAGGCTTGATGTCGGAAGGGCGCATCTGTCCGTTATCGGCAAATAGCCGACCGCGGACTAGGCCGGAAGTCTGGAACCGTTCCGCCACCTGACGTTGTCCACAACGAGGGAAACCAGCGATGTCGACCGACACCGCCCTGGAGGACGGCGACCAGGGACTTTGTGCCCTTGTGGTCCCGCCGAGGCTTTAACAAAGGAGGCCGACATGGAGGATTACATCCTCTTCGATATCCCCGGCGGAGCCGCGCCTACCGACCGCAAGTTCCTCGAACAGCTAGGTCATCGAGTGATGGTGTGTCCCGGACCGGCTCCGGGGACGGTGTGTCCCATCCTCACCGGCGAAGGTTGCGTGCTGGCCGAAGGAGCCCAAGGGATTGTGTTCGAGTTGGACCTGGATCGCGCTCAGCATCGGGCAATCCAGGCCCGTTACAAGGAATCTTTGCGCAGAGACGTCCCGATCAGGGTGGTTGTTACTCCGGACCAGGCGCAAAAGTACCCGGACCTCGTCAGGGGCCTCAAGGTCCTGACACATCCGCCGGTCGCCGGCGACGTGGATGCGCTCGCCACAGAGGCTGAGGCTGCGGATCAACCCTGACCTGAGCTTCCACGATCGTTGCGCGGGCCACCACCTGGATTGATCATGTCAGCTTTTCCCCGGCCGTCGCGGTCGCCACCGACCGGCCGATTAAACGGTGATCCCAGGGCAACCAGTTGCCGATAAAACCGTTCAACGTTCCTAGCCCAGTGCGGATGTCGGATTGAGTCGCGGAGCCGACAAGAATCGATGCACCAAGCGTGCAGGAGGTAGCCGCCATGAGAGGAGTCGAAATGAAGAACGTATGGAAGGGACTTACGGTCGGAGCGTTTGCCGGTGCGGCCGTGGGGGTCATTCTCGATGTGCTTGAGGGAACAGGGCGCCGGGCGGCCGCTGTTTCGGCGCGGGCGACGAAAGGGGCGAAGAAGGGGGCGACCCATCTCGCCGACATCGTCGAGGAGAAGATCGACGAAATCCCCGGTCGTATCCGCGATCTTGTCGAGTAGGACGGACTTGGCTTCGAATGGTGCATGGGGCGCCGGATAGAGTGGGCTTGAGCAGCCCTGATCTGGGCGCGGCCCGGTGCCCTGCCCACAACGAAGGATGGTGATTCCCCGATGGGCGGTAAATCTGATCAGGTGAAAGGCCGGGTAAAAGAGGCCGTTGGAAGCCTCACCGACGACAAAGCTCTCGAGGCCGAAGGCAAAACCGATCGTGTCGCTGGAGAGATCAAAGAGAAGGTCGAAGACGCGCAAGACAAGGTCGAAAACGTCATCGATAAGGGCAAGGACGCTCTGAAGAAGAAGAAGAAGAAGAAGAAGAAGGACAAGAACAATAAGAAGGACAAGAAGAAGAAGTAACCGAATCCCCGTCTTTGAGTCGCCGATCTCCCTGACCCGCCCTCCTCGCCCGGCCCTGTTGATGCAGATCGCCTCTGGCCGGGAACCTCGCACCGCAATCTGGCCGTCCGATAGTTGTGACCGCAGACTCTTCTGACGCCGGCACGCCCCGGGAGCGCTTCGAGGCGCTCGCTTCCGAGGTCTACGAGCCGATCCAGCGCTACGTTCGTCGCCGCGTCGACCGTGATGCGGTCGACGACGTCGTGTCGGAGACGATGTTGACGCTCTGGCGCCGGCTGAACGAAGTCCCGGCCAACGCGCGACTACCGTGGGCCTACGGGGTCGCTCGACGTCACGTGTCCAACCACCGCCGCGCTGGCCGCCGTCACCTCCGCCTCGTCCACCGGACCGAGAGCGAGCCGCGGCCGGTGCCCGAGGCCGACCACCCCCTCGACGCCGAACTCCACACCGCCCTAACGGGGCTCGGCGACACCGATCGGGAGCTCCTCCACCTGTGGGCGTGGGAGCAGCTGGAACCAGCCGAGATCGCCACTGTGCTCGGACTCACCGCCAACGCCGTCTCCATCCGCCTGCACAAGGCCAAGAAGAAGCTCGGCGAGAATCTCGAGATCGCGCGAAAGGATGAGGACGTCTCCGGACACTCACACCGTGAAAGCAGCAAGGAGGAACGGGCATGACTGACGACGACCTGAGAAACAGGCTCGCGGCGTCGAACCCGACCCCTCCTTCGGAACCGGTGGACCCGATCACAAGCGGTCGGGCACGAGCACTGATGGAGAACATAATGACAACTACAACTTCGAAGCCCCGCGTCGAACCCCGGCGTTATCGCCTGATCGGCGCAGTAGCAGCAGCCCTCGTCGTCGTTATCGGCGGCGCGGCCCTTCTCGGTGGTCCTGGAACCGTCGGCGAGCCGCTGGTCCTGGCCGGTCCCGGCGGCGACGCATTGGCGAGCTGCCTGCCGTTTGAGGTCGAGACCCTCGGCGGGATGACTCCTGCATTCGGCGGTACGGTCGTCGAACTCACCGAATCGGTAGCGATTCTCGAGGTGGACCGCTGGTTCACCGGCGGCGACGCCGAGACTGTCGAGATCCAGTACACCCCCGGCTTCGAGGCTTTGATTGGTACTCCCACTTTGGAAGTGGGTCAGCGATACCTGATCACTGCCACCGACGGTGTGGTGAATGGCTGTGGCTACAGCGGCCTCGCCACCCCCGAGTACGAGGCGGCGTTCGAGCAGGCCTTCGGCGCCTGACAAGCAGTCAGCCCTAGTCGCGAACACCCGACATCGACCCCGGTCCGCCCTGGCGGAACGGGGTCGTTGTTATTTGCTTCCGGCCGGGTGAAGCAGCCTGAAAGTGTCCACGGCCTACGCTGCTCGAAGATGACGCTGCCGGTCCGTTTGCCCGACTTCAGTCCGGACTCCATCTATCTCGACACTCCCACCTACGGGCTGGCTTCCGCGGCCGTGATCGAAGTCATGACCGAGTCCCTCGATCGATGGCGCCGGGGCGTCGCCACGATGGCCGAGTACGACCAGGCGGTAGTTCTCTCCCGCCGACTCTTCTCCGAGATCGTCAACACCGATCCGGATCACGTAGCGGTGGCGAACCAGGCATCGGTCTTCGTCGGCGTCGTTGCATCGTCGCTGCCGGATGGCAGCGTTGTCGTCGCGCCCGACGGAGACTTCACCTCCCTCTTGTTTCCACTCCTGGTGCACGAGAGACGTGGCATCACGTTGCGGACCGCACCCCTCAGCGACCTCGCCGCGGCGATCGACTCCAAGACCGACCTGGTCGCGTTCAGCCTCGTGCAATCGGCCGACGGCCGTCAGGCCGATGTTGACGCAATACTCGACACGGCCGCTCGTCACGGGGCCAAGACCCTCGTCGACGCCACCCAGGCCGCGGGTTGGCTTCCGATCGTCGGTTCGCGCTTCGACTACATGGTCGTCTCCGCCTACAAGTGGCTGTTGTGTCCCCGAGGAACCGCGTTCATGACTCTCGGACCGAGAACTGACCATGAGATGCTGCCGATCCTGGCCGGGTGGTATGCCGGCGATGACCCTTGGAAATCCGTCTACGGCACCCCATTGCGCCTAGCGGATTCGGCCCGTCGCTTTGACGTCTCACCCGCCTGGCTGCCATGGATGGGATCGGTGCCGGCACTGGAGATGGTCGCAAGCCGCGGGGTCGAAGCTATTTACCGTCACAACACCACCCTGGCCGATTCTGCCCGCCAACGCCTAGGCATGGAACCGACTGGATCGGCGATTGTCATCGTGCCTTTGTCCGATACGACCGCACTCACCGAGCGGGGGATTTCGGTATCACTGCGTTCTTCGAATGTCAGAGTCGGGTTCCACCTCTACAACGATGGCACGGACGTCGACGCCCTTGTCGAAGTGGTGATGGCCAGCCGGACTGGGTAGGCGAACCTGACTTAGCTACTGAACAGGCGCCGTTGCCATCCATCAAGGGCCTCCGTATATTCCGCCGGGTCATGCAGGCCTTTCTCTTCACCGACATCGAGGCCAGCACGCGCCTCTGGGAGGAGCACCCCGCCGAGATGGCGACGGCGCTCGCCTCCCACGACGCCATCCTGTCCGAGGCGATCGCCGAATCCAGAGGCACGGTTGTCAAGACGACCGGCGATGGTGTGATCGCGGTGTTCGACTCGGCGGCTGACACCGTGGGAGCAGCGATTCATGCCCAAAAGCGCCTCCGTGACCAAGAGTGGGGATCGACCGGCCCCCTCCGGGTGCGGATGGGGGTTCATGCCGGGGAGACCAGTAGTCGCGACGGCGACTACTTCGGGCCAACGATGAACAGGACGGCCCGGATAATGGCCGCCGGCCACGGGGGGCAGGTCTTACTTTCGGCCGCCGCTGCCGGCCTGGCCGACGGCCAACTGCCTCCCGGTGCCGGTCTGCGGAACCTGGGTGTTCACCGGCTCAAAGACCTGACCCTGCCCGAACATCTATATCAGCTGGTCCACGAAGACCTCGACTCGGAGTTCCCGGCACCGATCACCCTCGACTCCAGGCCACACAACCTCCCGCAACAAACCACCGAGTTCCTCGGGCGCAGCAACGAGTTGGCCGCCATCCAGGTGATGCTGGAGTCTCCGAACACCAGACTGTTGACCATCGCCGGGCCCGGTGGCGCCGGTAAGACCCGTCTCAGTCTCCAGGTTGCTGCTGAGCAGTTGGACCGCTTCCGAGACGGTGTCTTCTTTGTCGATCTCTCTGCGGAACGAAATCCCGATGCCGCCTTCGAGGCAATCATCCGCGCCCTCGATCTTCCCGTGTCCGGCGGCGGCGGCCCGCTGCAAATCCTGAAGTCGAGGCTTCGGGATCGGCAGATGCTGCTGGTACTCGACAACTTCGAACAGGTAACCGCCGCGGCCGTCGGTTTGTCCGAGCTCCTCCAGCACGCCCCGGGGCTGAAGGTGGTCGTCACGAGCCGGGAGACGCTTCGAGTCCGCGCCGAGCATGTTTTCCCGGTTCCCCCGCTCTCGCTACCCCATCCCCGGGACTCCACAGCCTCCATCGCCGACTCAGAGGCGGTGCAGTTGTTCACCGAGCGGGCACGGGCGGTACGACCTGGATTCGCGGTCACGGACGAAAACGCCTCGGGAATCGCTGAAATCTGCCTTCGGCTCGACGGGCTTCCGTTAGCCATCGAACTCGCGGCCGCCCGCCTCAACGTCTTCACCCCATCTGACCTCCTCGCGCGACTGAAGACGAGACTCGACGTGCTTGGGGCCGGCGGCCGTGATCTGCCTGACCGCCAGCGGACGTTGTGGGGAGCAATCGGCTGGAGTTACGAGCTGCTTGACGAGGACGAGCGCGACATCTTCGAGCTGATGTCGGTGTTCTCGACCACCGATCTGCTGGCACTAGAGGCTGTGGCCGGCTCCGTCTCCACACGTGCCTTGGTCGTCGATTCCCTCGCCTCGCTGATCGACAAGAGCCTGGTTCGAAGCGATGACAGCGGGGCCTCGCGGCGTTTCTCGATGCTCCTCATGATCAAGGAGTACGCCGAGACCCGGCTCGCTGAATCGCCCGAGCGCGAGCACGAGGTGCGCCGCGCTCATGCCCGTTATTTCTCCGCCTTTGCCCGACAGCTGCAGGACCGGCTGCGCGGCCCGGAGCGTGACTCGGTGCTTGACGAGTTGGGATCCGAGATTGGCAATCTGAGGGGCGCCTGGCGGTTCTGGGTCGATCAGGCCGACCTTGAACAGCTGTTTGATCTCATCGACGGGCTGTGGGCCTTACACGAAGCCAAGGGTTGGTACCACGCCGCGATCGAACTGGCCACCGACACTCTGGGCGTGCTCGCGAGGGCAGAAGCATCACCAGAGCACGCGGCCGAGGAGTTGATCTTGCGCACCAGCCTGGCCCGGGCACTGATGGCGGTTCGAGGCTACGGCGTCGAGGTGGAAGAAGAGTTCAAGCGTGCTCTCGAGATTGCGGAGGCAACAGGCGCCGCCGCGCACAGCTTTCCGGTGCTCCGTGCGCTCGCTACCTATTACATGAACATCGCCGACTTCGGCAAAGGCGTCGAATTCGGGCGACGACTTCTCGAGCTCGGCGAAAAGGAGGACGATGAGGCGATCCGGATCGAGGGCCACTACGTCTTCGGTGCCGCGATGGCGTTCATCGGAGACCTCGAGACCGGTCTCCCTCACCTCGACCGCGCCATCGAGCTTCACGACTCACGGAAGCACAACTCGACACGATTCCGTCTCGGGCCCAGTACCGGAGTAGTCGCCCGGGTCGCATCCGGACTAATTCTGTGGCAGTGCGGTGCCTTGGACAAAGCGGCCACACGCCTCAGAGACGCTCTGGTAATCGCCCGAGAGCTCGACCATCCCTACAGCATCGCCTTCGCTCTCTATCACAACGGCTTCCTCGCAATGTGGAGGAACCAGTTTGACGCGTGCCTGGAACACGCCCGCGAGTTGGCCTCGGTGGCAAGCGAGAACGACTACTTGGTGTGGAAAACACTCGCCACCGTTCTGGAAGGAGTTTCCTTGACGTCGCTCGGACATACTGACGAGGGTCTGGCCTTGACCGAGACGGGGATCGAGCTCTACCAGGGCCTCACCACCCCACCGATCTTCTGGCCCTTGATCCTTATCCTTCGGGCCAAGGTGCACGCACTGGCCGGTAAACCCGAGCGGGCTCTGGAGCTGGTCCATGAGGCCATCGAGATTGGAGCTCCCGAGGAGTTCGTATCACCCGATTTCAGAATATTCAAAGGTGACTTTTTCAGGATGCTCCCAGAACCCGACCTTGCCGCGGCCGAGGCCGCCTACCAGGCCGCAATCCGCGGGGCGAAGGCGACCAACCTTCACCTGATCGAACTGCATGCGCTGACGAGACTTGTCGACCTCCGTCGGGAGATGGGTACATCCCCGGACGGCAGAGAAGAGCTGGCCACTCTCTACTCCACGTTTACCGAAGGCTTCGACGAGGACCACCTGATCGCAGCCAGAGAACTTCTCGGCATCTGAGCATCCGTCCCTTCAGTCCGCGAGCGGGCAAGAAAAACCCACCTTTTGCTAGCAGCGCCGATGGACTTCATCCTAGGTTGTAAACGTTATCGACAACGCTTACAAGCTCGACCTGGACCACTGATGAAGCGAGCCCGAGACAGAGTCACGATCGGTGATGTTGCTGCAGAGGCCGGGGTGTCGATCGCCACAGTCTCACGAGTGGTCAATGGGCGGTACGGGACGGCACAGGACACTCTGGAACGCGTGCAGGCAGTCATCGCTGATCTCGGGTATGAGTCAAGTCTCGTTGCCAGAAGCCTGAGCAGCCGGCGGACCAACGTGATTGGGATCATCGTCCCCGACCTCGAGCCGTTCAGCGCCGAGTTGCTCAAAGGGGCCGCCCGAGCCCTCCGCGCCACGGGATACGAGCTGATCGTGTACCTGGGCGGTGGCCACGTCGGACACAAGGTGGGCTGGGAGCGTCGTTACCTCTCCCGTCTCGAAGGGACGCTGACAGACGGAACCCTGCTAGTGACCCCGACCGTGGTCGATGTGGCCCACAACGCACCGGTGGTCGCAGTGGACCCACATTCTGGTTCGTCCTCTCTACCGACGGTCGGTTCCCAGAATCTCGATGGGGCGATCCTCGCCACCGAATACCTGATCGGGCTTGGGCATCGCCGCATCGGGTTCATCGCCGGGCGCCCCGACCTCGAGTCGGCAAGGCTCAGGGAGCAGGGATATCTACGCGCTCTTGAAAGCGCCGGAATTGCTTACGACCCGACGCTGGTGCGGGTTGGCGACTACACGAAGGAGGCCGCCGAGAGCCCGGCCCGCGAATTGCTCGAGATGGACGAGCCGCCGACCGCGATTTTCGCTGCCAACGACGTTTCCGCTATTGCGCTGATCCAGGTCGCCCGATCGCTCGGGGTCCGGGTACCCGGTGACCTGTCGGTCATCGGATTCGACAACGTACCCGAGTCAGCCTTGGTCGATCCCCCGTTGACCACGATCGACCAATCGATCCAGCAGATGGGCTACGAGGCGACGAAATTGCTGATCGGGCTCATCGAACACCCCGAACAGGACCCGATCCACCTGACACTGCCAACCGAATTGGTGGTCCGGCATTCATGCCGGGCCATCTCTACCTGAGAGAACCCCGGAGGAGCGATTGTGACTAGGTCCGCTGAGCTCTGAAAACGTTTCCAATGACGACCCGCAGAGACAAGAAGACCTCACACGAAGCATGGGAAGGAGAAGGCACGTGAAACGAAGCCCGAGAAGATCGTTGGCCCTATTGGCCGTTCTGGTCCTTGTGGTTGCTGCATGCGGAGGCGGAACCGCTGTCGATGAGACGACGACCACCGCCGAGCCAGCGGAGACGACAACCACCGGAGCCGAGGCGACAACCACAACTGAAGCTCAAGCGGAGCCAGTCACGATCGAGTGGTGGCACATCCAGAACACCGATCCGATGATGACCCTTTGGCAGGACATGGCGAATGAGTTCATGGAGGCAAATCCCAACGTCACGATCAACATCACGGTGATGGAGAACGAGGCTTTCAAGGCAGCGTTGCAAACCAACCTGCAGGCGGGCGACGTCCCTGACCTGTTTCAATCCTGGGGTGGCGGCGGTTTGCGCGAACAGGTCGACGCCAGATTGGTCCAGGACATAACCGACCTCTCGTCGGGATTCATCGGCAACCTGAACGAAGGCGCGGTCGGTCTCTATCAGGTCGATGGAGTCCAGTACGGCATCCCCTTCAACCTGGGAATGGTCGGCTTCTGGTACAACAAGGACCTATTCGCACAAGCCGGAATCGACGCTCCGCCCGCAACGTGGGACGAGTTCCTCGAAGATGTCCAGGCCCTCAAGGACGCCGGGATAACCCCGATTGCAGTTGGAGCAGGAGACAAGTGGCCCGCCCATTTCTACTACTCATACCTGATGATCCGCGAGGGTGGACAGGCCGCTATGGACCAGGTGACGACCGATCTCAACTTTGACGTGGCCCCCTTCGTCGAAGCCGGCAATCAGTTGAAGCGCCTCATCGATATGGAGCCCTTCCAGCCCGGCTTCTTGGCCGCGCCCTGGGATGCGCCGGATGGAGAGTCAGGCACTATCGGCACCGGGGCGGCTGCGATAAGCCTCATGGGCCAGTGGGGCCCCGGTGCGTATGCCAACCAGTCCGGCGTAGGTGTACCGGAGGATCCCATCGCCGAGCGTCTCCCCGGTGAGTTCGGTTGGTTCCCGTTCCCCGCAGTGGACGGCGGGGCCGGAGCCGTGACCGACGGTTTCGGTGGTGGTGACGGTTTCGCGGTGGGCCGGGATGCCCCACCGGAGGCCGTGCAGTTCCTGGAGTACCTGACCAGCCTCGACCAGGCGATTCGGGCGGGCGAGACCGAGCGCGTCCTTCCCATAACCAAGGGAGCGGAAGTCTCGGTCACCGATCCTCTCCAGTTGGAGGTCCTCGAGGGACTGAGCCAAGCGACATTCGTGCAGCTCTACCTGGACCAGTACTTCACCCCCGAGCTAGGTGCAGCAGTCAACGATGCCGTGGCAACGCTGTTCGCCGGGACTGCCTCGCCCGAAGAGGTGACCCAGGCGATCACAGCCGCGGCCGGATGACCTTGCGGCCTTAATCTGAGTGAAGTTGTGAAGGGCCGCTCGACGGCGGCCCTTCACCAACGCAGGAGCCGAATTGTCCACCTACAGCAGGGCTGATATCTCGCGCCGGGGCCGGGTCAAAGGTGCCCCGGGGGTCGCCCCTTGGCCCGTGGTCGCCGCATTTCTGCTCCCGGCCCTCGCCCTCTACTCAGTCTTCGTCGTCTACCCCATCACCCAGAGCATCCGGTACAGCGGCTTTGATTGGAACGGCCTGCGGCCTCTGACGGATTGGGTAGGTCTCGGAAACTTCAGAGACGCCTTCGCCGATCCGCTCTTCATCGAGGCGATCACCCACAACGCCATCATCATCGGGCTCTCCCTTCTGCTCCAGATCCCGTTCGCCATCGCTCTTGCCGTCCTCCTCAGCCGCAATCTGAGGGGCCGGGGTGTGTTCCGGACCATGTTCTTCGCCCCGTTCATCCTCTCCGAGGTCGTGACAGGGGTCGTGTGGCGCCAGATCTACCGTCCCGCCGGCTTGCTCGACCAGATCTTGGGATCGGTCGGCGCGGGCGGCCTGACGAGAGAGTGGCTGGCGGATCCGAAGGTCGTCCTCTACAGCCTCTTCTTCGTCATCTCCTGGAAGTACTTCGGCTTCCACATGGTGTTGATCCTCGCCGGCCTCCAGTTGATCCCGACCGACCTCGAGGAGGCCGCTTCCATCGACGGCGCCTCCTTTTGGCAAGGATTCCGCTTCGTCACCTTGCCGCTGCTCGGCCCAACGATCCGGGTTTCGATGTTCCTTTCCATCATCGGCGCGCTCCAACTCTTCGACTTGGTCTGGGTGACAACCAAAGGAGGGCCGATCAATGCCTCCGCCACAATGGCCACCTACCTTGTCGACTGGGGCTTTCGTCGGGGGCAGTTCGGCTATGCCAGCGCGGTTTCAGTGATCGTGTTCGGGCTCTCTCTGGTGGTGGCGCTCTTCTATCAGAGGTTTGTCCTTCGTCGTGACCTTGAGGGCGCTCTCACTGGGTGACATGACAGCCACCACCGCCGCCCCCGCCGCCCATCGCCGCTTCCGCAGTTTCGACCTCGGGCGCCTGCTCCTCTATGGCGTCGCCATCGCCGTCCTGCTGGTGATCGTCGTACCCCTGAGCTTCTCGATCATTGGCGGCTTTCGGAGCAACGCCCAGTTGGCGGCCGACCCGGTGGGGCTTCCAGATCCCTGGATCTTCAGCAATTATCAGCGGACGCTGACCGACCCCAGCTTCTACCGATGGATGACCAACAGCGTGCTCATTGGTCTGATCACAACAGCCCTGGTCCTGCCCGCGGCGTCGCTGGCCGCTTTTATCATCGCCCGCTACCGCTTCCGGGGGAGAGAGGTCGTATTTGCTCTGTTCACTCTCGGTCTTCTTTTCCCGGTGGCCGTGGCAATCCTGCCGCTGTTCATAACGCTCCGTCAGACCGGCTTGCTCAACAGCCCGCTCGGCATCGCGCTCCCTCAGGCGGCATTCGGCCTCCCGCTCTCCATCGTGATCCTGCGGCCATTCTTTCGCAGCATCCCTCGCGACCTCGAGGACGCGGCAGCCATCGACGGCTGCGGGCCGCTGCGCTTCTATTGGTCGGTAATGCTTCCCCTGTCCCGTCCAGCCCTGAGCACGATTGCCGTCCTCACCGTTGTTGGGAGCTGGAACGCTTTTCTCCTGCCACTACTGGTTCTCATCCACCCGGAACAATGGACCTTGCCCATAGGGATCAACAACATCTCGGCTCAGTATGTGACCGATACCGCGGCGATTCTCGCCTACACGACCGTGGCCATGATCCCCGCTCTGGTCTTCTATTTCATTGCCCAAAAGCAGATCGTCAGCGGGCTCACCGCCGGAGGGGTCAAGGGATGACGGCCCTGACCGCCGATGGCCGACAACCGGCTTTCCGGAATCCGGAACTTCCGGTGCAGGAAAGGGTGGAGGATCTTCTCGAACGAATGACGATTGAAGAGAAGGTGGCCCAACTCGGCAGTGCTTGGGTCTTTCAACTTCTCGAAGGCGGCGCCCTGTCTCGCGGTAAGGCCGACGAGCTGCTGCGGAATGGGCTCGGGCAAGTAACGAGGGTGTCGGGGGCGAGCAACCTAGGTCCGGAGGAAGCGGCCCTGGTCGCCAATTCCATCCAGCGGTTCCTCGTGAACGAGACCCGCCTCGGAGTTCCCGTCATCATCCACGAGGAGATCTGCTCGGGCTTGATGGCTCGTGATTCGACTGTCTTCCCGCAAGCCATCGGCCTGGCGAGCACCTGGGAGCCGGCTCTTGCCGAAGCGATGGCCGATGTGGTCCGCGTTCAGATGAGGGCCATGGGTGCGCACCAAGGCCTTTCTCCAGTTCTCGATGTGTGCAGGGACCCGCGCTGGGGTCGAACCGAGGAAACGTTCGGGGAGGATCCACACCTCGTTGCAAGCATGGGTGTCGCCTTCGTCCGCGGCCTGCAAGGGGATCAATTGACCGACGGTGTCGTGGCAACCGCCAAGCACTTCGTCGGTTACGGCGCGTCGGAGGGCGGATTGAATTGGGCCCCGGCCCATATCCCGGCGCGTGAACTACGCGAGGTCTACTTGCATCCATTCGAGGCGGTCGTGAAAGTCGCCAACGCACAGTCCGTGATGAACGGCTACCACGAACTGGATGGGATGCCGTGTGGAGCCGATTGGGACCTGCTCACAGGTCTCCTCCGCGAGACGTGGGGCTTCGATGGCACCGTGGTCTCTGACTACTTTGCCGTTCGACAGCTTGCGACCTACCACCGTCTGGCCGAAGATGCCGCCGGAGCGGCCTCGCTCGCGCTGATCGCCGGCTTGGATGTCGAGCTACCTAGCACCGATTGCTTCGGGGGTCCGCTTCTCGAGGCGATCAAGTCGGGGGCGGTCAGTGAAGCGATCGTGGACACCGCCGTTCGCAGGATCCTCGGCGCCAAGTTCAATCTCGGTCTTTTCGAGAACCCGTTTGCAGAGCCCGACGCCCTGGCGCCGTCATTCGCCAGCCCATCGGCTAGCCAATTGGCACGAAGAATCGCCCGCAAGAGCATCGTCCTTCTCAAAAACGACGGAACCCTCCCACTGAAGAGCGACATTCGCTCGATCGCCTTGATCGGGCCTAACGCCGATACGGCTCGGAATATGTTCGGTGACTACACGTATCCCGCCCACATCGAAGCGCTACTGGAGACGCGCGATCGAGAAAACGTCTTCTCCATTCCGCTTCCAGATTCAGACGAAGTGGGCGACCCAACAGCGAATGCACGAAGCATCCTCGACGTGATGCGAGACCGATTCGGGACGACCGTGAGATACGCCCGGGGCTCTGACGTGAATGGACAATCGCGGGACGGTTTCGAGGAGGCAGTCGCCCTCGCCGCCAGCTCCGACGTCGCCGTGCTGGTAGTGGGCGACAAGGCCGGCCTTACTGAGGATTGCACCAGCGGCGAGGGCAGGGACCGCCTTTCGATGGACTTACCGGGAGTACAGGAAGACCTCGTGCGGGCCGTAGTTGCCACTGGGACGCCCGTGGTCCTGGTACTTGTGACCGGGCGCCCTTCGGCAAATACCTGGGCTCATGTCAATTGCAAAGCAGTGGTCTCCGGATGGCTTCCGGGAGAGGAAGGAGCTGGCGCCATCGTCGACGTGCTCACTGGCGAGTACAACCCCGGCGGGAAACTTCCAATGTCACATCCGCGAACAGTGGGCCAGATCCCGGTGTTCTACGGACACAAGGTTTCTGGCGGCCGCTCGCATTGGAAAGGCGACTATGTCGACGGGCCAGCCGCGCCCCTCTATCCCTTTGGACACGGCCTCAGTTACACCACGTTCGCGCTGTCCGATACATCTTTGACCAGCGGTGAGGTTGGGTGGAATGACACCGTCAAAGTGGCGGCCCGGATCACCAATACCGGCAAACGCGAAGGTGACGAGGTCGTCCAGTTGTACATTCGTGATCCCGAGGCCAGTGTCACCAGGCCGGTGCTGGAAATGAAAGCATTCAGCAGGGTCGAGCTTCCCCCTGGCGGGTCGGCCCGGATCGAATTCGGGTTACCGGTCGGCCAGATCGGCTTCTATGACCGGGACCTTGCCTACGTCGTGGAGCCGGGGAGGATCGATGTCTTCCTCGGCTTTTCATCCGTCGATCTCTTGGAGATCGGCTCCTTCACAGTCGTGCCCGACTCTTCCGGTCGACCACCCATGAAGATGTTCGAGGGGACGGTCGAGGTAAACCGCTAGTTGTTGGCGGGCAGGGCTCCCGTCAAGCGTGAATGGCGTCCAGGTGATCCGCCGGGCAAGGATCCGGCAGATGACCCGGGTCTCGCGTGACTGCCTGCTGGTCGAGGCCATCGATCTCCTGCTGACCGCGGGGATTGGCCCGGTGATCGCACGAGGAGTGGCTACCAGGGCGCCGCGCCCGGACCTGGAGCCGAGGACTTTCGGCCCTTGGCGACATGTCGGCACGGTCGCACATTGGGGATAGATCCCGGATCAAGGAGGCGCACCCATGAGCCGTAACACAATCAAGTTCTCTTTAGAAGGATTGGAAGGCCTCGCCGAATTGCTTCCGGCTCCTGAATCGGTCGATGTCACGATCGAAGTGTTGGACGAGAGCTTAGGCGACCAACTCGAGGCCGACCGGCTTCCCTGGCATGCCTTCGTCTACGACGTCCGCAACAACGTCATCGAGTTGTCAGTCGGTGGGCGCGACCGCCGAGTCCCTGTGGTATTCCGTCACTTGGTCCAAAGGCCAACGGGCATCTGGCTGGAGCAGGAGCAAGGTCTTCCAGTGGCGCTCATGATCGAGGCGGAGGACAGTCCCCGAACGATCGTCCGGTTCCATCACCACGCCGCACTCGGCACTGGCAACGATGCCGTGGCCGCGCCGCTGTCTCCTCGGTGACTTCGTCGACATGGCACCCGGCTCGTCCGGTCTGGCGTAATGGCTCAGGCACCGACCGAAATGAGTCGATAGACGTGACGACGGACCGGGCTCACTCGCCGATGAAGCCCTTCAACAGTTCGGCGAAGCGCTCAGGCTCATCCAAATGGGGGAAATGGCCAGCGCCCTCAAACAACTCCACCCGGCTACCCGGAAACGATTGTTGAGCCGTGGCAGCGTGCCACGCCGGGATCATCCGGTCACGGGTGCCCCAGACGATCAGTGTCGGTATCTCCACCGCCAGAGGCAGGTGATCATGGGCGGTGACGGTCTGTCCTCCCGGATCGATGACCGACCGGACGGTGGCGAGAAACGCACGCCGGCTCTCGGCGTCGGCGAGCGACACGAAGCCTTGCCAGGCCTCGGCGATGTCAGAACTGGCCCGCCATCCCACCTTGGCTAGGGCCCGGCCGAGCGTCTTGCCCTGCTCCTGGACCCAGGCAGAGGCGATCAGAGGCAAAACGAGTTCGGCACCGGGCAGTGCCGCCGACCGCAGGAGCGGGCTCACGGACCGTCCCAACCCTCCACTCGCCACCAGGGCCAAGCGTTCAACCCGCTCCGGGAACAGGTAACAGAACTGCATAGCGATGCCGCCGCCCAGCGAATGCCCGACCAGCGTCACCCGGTCCACCTCCAGACGGTCGAGCAGGTCGCGCAGGGTGGCGGCGTGGGCGCCGAGGGAGTAGTCGCCCATCGGCTTGGCGGATGCCCCGTGCCCGAACAGGTCGGGGGCCAACACCCGATGACGGTGGTCGAGCTTGTCGACGAGCTGCATCCAGTTCCGATGGGAACCCAAAAAGCCGTGGATGAAAAGCACCGCCGGACCGTGTCCGCTGTCTACGAGCCACAGATCGTGGCCATGCAGTGTCTCAGTGCGCGTGTTGACGACCGTCATGTTGGGGTCCACACGCACCAAAGGTAGCTGGCAACGGCGGGCAGATCCTCGTTTCCGAAGCCGCCCGGCGTCTTCTCGGGGATCGGCCCTCGGCGCCGATGTCGCTGATCGACGCTGGCGAGCACCGGCTGAAGGATCTCGGCGAGCCAACCCGGATCTATCGGCTGATGGTTGACGGCGCCGATGATCCACGCCGGCTTCGAACGTTGGAGCGCGCACCGCACAATCTTCCCCTCCAGCTCAGCAGCTTCATAGGGCGACAGGGCCACATCACGGAGGTCACGGATCTCGTCCGCCACTCCCGTCTGGTCACGCTCACGGGCATCGGGGGCGTCGGCAAGACCCGACTATCGCTCCAAGTAGCAGCCGAACTCCTCGACGAGTTCGACCACGGCGCCTGGTTCATCGAATTGGCTCCGCTGACCGAGGCCAGCTTCCTGGCGGATACGATCGCCAGTGCTCTGAGTGTCCCACAGGACCCCACGGTCACGGCTGAGGGAAGACTCATGAGGTTCCTCCCCGACCGACGCGCCCTCCTCGTGGTCGATAACTGCGAGCACCTCATCGACGACGTCGCAACACTCATCGATTCAATCCTTCGGTCGTGCCCCGATGTCCATGTACTGGCCACCAGCCGCGAAGGTCTGGCGGTATCCGGCGAGGTTCTGTGGAGAGTCCCTTCATTGCGGGTGGACGATGACGCCGCCGCCGTCGAGCTTTTCGCCGACCGAGCCCGCCTCGTACAGCCGAACTTCGCCGTCACCGGGGAGAACATCGCAGCGGTCGTCGACCTCTGTGCCCGCCTCGATGGAATTCCGCTTGCGATCGAGTTGGCTACGGCTCGGCTCAAGATGCTGTCGTTAGACCAGATCGCCCAACATCTGAATGATCGATTCCGGCTCCTCACCGGCGGGAGCCGGACAGCGGTCGAACGACAAAGGACTCTGCGGGCAATGATGGACTGGTCCTACGACCTTCTGTCTGATCAGGAGCGGGCGCTGCTGCGCCGGCTGTCGGTGTTCTCCGATGGGTTCACTTACGAAGCCGCCGAAGAGGTTTGCTCAGGTGAGACCCTGGCGGGGTTCGAGGTTCTCGATCTGCTCGGACGACTGGTCGAGGCGTCGGTCGTGACCTTCGACGCCGACCCACGGCCTCGCTATCGGCTGCTCGAGACGGTTCGCCAGTACGCGCTCGACAAGCTGGTCGACGCCGAGGAGGCCGATGAGGCGAGACTCCGCCACGCCGAGCACTTTCGCACCACGTCCAAACGGACCGACGCATCGGTCCTCGACGGCAACCTGCAAGTGATAGCGATCGCGACAGACGATCTCGCCAACTTCCGGGGCGCGATGACCTTTGCATCCGAGGCCGGGCAAGGCCCCCTCGCGCTGGAGTTGGCGTGCAATCTTCGGAGCTACTTCTGGAACCGGATGATGTTCCGGGAGTCGTTGAATTGGCTGACCAGCGCACTCGATCGGGTGGCTGACGATGCCTCTCCACTCGTGGCGGCTGGTACGGCGTACGCGTTGACCGAGGCGAACAACATGGGCGACGGCGCCCTGATCCTCTCTTTGGCCGCGCGAGCCCGGAGGATCTTGGCAATCAGTACCGATGACCTGACCAGAGGGCTACTCGCCAACTCCCTCGCCAGTCTTGAGATGTTCACCAACGTCAGCCGAGCGGATGAACTGTTGGCGGAGGCCACAACGCTGCTTCGCAACGCCGAGGACCCACGGTGGAAGGCGCCCCTCCAGAACCGCTACCTCAGCGCTTGGCTCATGAACTCCCGGGAATCCGAGCAGGAGATCCTGTCCCTTCTAGACGATCCGATCGGTGCCACAGCTCACGCCCGAGTCGGTCGAACGATGTTCAAGGTTCTCGCCGAGGAGTACGAGGACGTGATCGCCTCGACCGAAACTCTGGACCCGCTCGACGAGTGGGAGAACGTCATGATGCTTCTCTATCGGATGCACGCCCGAGAGCGACCGGACGCCCGGAGGCCGCCCTGGAGTCAATCCAGGGGTTCACTTGGATGCCCAGTGCGATCACCGATGGGTGGAAGGGATGGAACACTGGGATGGCATACCTCCAACTCGGTGACCTCGATGCAGCCATCAAGAGCTTCGTCGCGCCGGGCGCATTCGACGAGGACCTGCCGGACGCGAACCACCGGGGGGAACGTCGCCTGGTTCTGGTCGCTGGTCGCTACGCGCCGTGGCGACTACGAAGCGGCCGCGGTCCTGCTCGGGTCAGCCGCGGCAACATTTGAGAACGCATCGATGAGCCTCCTCGCCTTCGACCAGCGGCTTGTTGAAGAGTCGCGGACTGCGGTCCGAGGAGCGCTCGGCGAAACCCTGTACGGCGAACTCCTCGAAAAGGGTGCAACGATCGCGTGGGAGGACTTACCGCTGGTCCATCAACAGGGACCGAGAACGGTCACCCGCTGATAGGAGCCGCCGGAGTCACCCTCCTATCCTGTCCATAACGACCGTGACGCGGGGTTTCAACCCCGTTCTCAAGCGACATCGGGCCTGTAGCTCAATCGGCAGAGCAGGGGACTTTTAATCCCAAGGTTGAGGGTTCGATTCCCTCCGGGCCCACCATCGAAACGCCTGTCGCGGTTGGTTTTCGAGCCAATCCGGTCACTGACCTGGACCCAAGACGTAGGGACTGACCACAGACTGACCACATTCGCACAGACCACATTCGCAAGCGATTTGGTCGTCCGAGGGTCAGGGCAAGGCGCCGGTAGTACCGCTCGACCATGGTCCGAGCCCTTCGCGATAACCATCGGGTGGTCCCTCTGCGACTCCCAGCCCACGTATTCAAACCGCCCTGTGATTGATCGACGGACGGTTCTACAGGTTCATGCCGGCTGAACCCCGCTCGCACTGAGTTTCGCCACCCAGCTTTCCTTGCCGCGATCTCGGACATGGTTCTCGATCCTCTCCCAATGTCGTATGACGGCGGTGAGTTGCGTCCAGATCTCTTGATCCTGCAGCACGAAGACAAACCCCTGACATTTGGACATCCGCCACAGTCGACCCTCCGCAGTCCGCGGATCGAGAATGTCTCTGTCCTTGCGAAACACAATGAGGCGCTTGCGAGCGGCGACAGCGAACCACCCTTCGTCCGCTGTCCCCTTCTTGATGGGGCATGGCTTGTGACCGATCACCCAGACGTCGTTCCGAGCAGCCGCCACAGATATCCCGACACCTTGAGTGTCCTCGTCGAACAAGTACTTGGCCACCATCGCCGGCTATGCAGCGACTCGCCAATGACGGCCGTAGACGAACTTGCCTGATTCGTGAATAACCCGAGGGGATACCTCGTAGATCTGTGCGACCTTCTCCAACGGCGTTCCGCTCATGACCGGGCCCGCGAGTGCGATCGGGCTGATTCCGGTACCCCGCACCTTGGGCTTGCCGAAGAACCTCGCTCCTGCGACCGCGATGCTGGGTAGTCCGATCCTCGGCTGCAGCGCCACCGCCACACCTCGTCGGTACTCGATGAGTTCAAGCCGCTCTCTGGCCCCTTCTCTCAGCAGGATCATCTGGCCTGTCCGTTTCACGAGGAAGGTCGGAAAGTCCTCTGTTATCTGGACCTCATGAATGACCTCTTTGATGGCAGGGCTCGCGCGCAGGCTCGTGTTGTCGTGGCTGAACAGGTAGTGCTGCTCTGTACGCTCCCTGACGGCCATCACGATCCGTCTCAGCTTTGCCAAGGGAATCCCTTCGTTCCGAAAGCGTGCGAGGTAGAACGTCTCAACGAATTCACCCCAAGTGACAAGGTCCATCGGGTCCTGAGAACGAGTTCGAACGACGGGGTCATACCAGGTGCCACGACGCTCATATCCGTTGATCCAGCGCTGACCGGTCCCCGGCGTCAATCCAAGGATCCGATCAACCTCGGGGAACGTGTAGAGCTCCCGTTCGAGGCCGACCGAGTCTTGGTAGCTCATCTCCGGATACTAAGGCCAGGCCCGTATGCGGGCACGGGAACTAGGTCGAGAGCACCAAGCGCCCGAGACGATGGGGCTTGGGCTCAACGAAACAGAACCTTGGCGACTCGGTCTGCTGCTTCCCGATCCATGCCCTCCGTGACGTGCTGGTAGGTGTCCGCAGTGATCGTGATCGACGAATGGCCCAGACGCTCGGAAACAACCTTGAGCGGAACTCCTTGCTGAAGTGCCAAGCTGGCCCACGTATGCCTCAGGTCATGAAGTCGGATCCTCGGCAATCCAGCTGCCTCGATTTGCCGCTCAAAGAGACCGCTGACCGCATCCGGATGCAGGGCTGAGCCATCTTCACGCGTGAACACCAGCCCACAGTCTTGCCAGGAGCTACCCCACCTCAGCCTGTCCTCGAGCTGAAGCTTTCTCCATTCTCTAAGGGCCACCACAGTCTGGGGATCGATCGCGATCCGGCGCCGGCTCCGAGGGGTTTTCGGTTCGGATACGACGACGTCGTGTCCCACGGTGACCCGAGCCTCGATGATCGACACGTCACCTCGATCGAGGTTGGTCTCGCTCCAGCTCAGTCCCAGCACCTCTCCGCGCCGCATTCCCGTGGTAACAAACATCACCCACATGGCCGCTAACCGGTCCCGCCTGACGTGCCCGAGAAACGCTCGCACCTCGTCGGACGTCCACGTGTGCATCTTCGGTGGGCGGGTCGAGCGAGTCGGAGGCGGGTCGGCCAGGTCAGCCACGTTCCGGACCACCAAGCTCCAACGCTCGGCATCGGACAATGCCTTGCGCAGGATTGAATGGACGTAGCGGACGGTCCGACCGGACAAACCGCCGCCAGGTCCATTCCGCCTACCGCTCCTCAGCAAGAGCGCATAGAGCGCGTTGAGGTCAGTCGGCTGGAGGGCCTGCAGGCGCACTTCACCGATCCGGGGAAGCACGTGGAGACGTAGATTCCTCTGGTAGGACTCGAAGGTCGAGGGCCGGAGCCTGGCCTGAACGGCCGGAATCCAACGTTCGTCAATGTACGCACCAACCGTAAGCCGACTCGGTTCTACATACTCGCCTCTGGATGAAGCGATCTTGAATTCGTCGAGAGCCCTCTGGGCTTCGACCTTCGTCGAAAAACCTGAGCGTGTGAGTTGCTTCCTCGGCGCCCCCGAAGGGTTGACGTCGACGGTGAACGACCAGGTCGACCGGCGGTGTCCTTTGGGGCAGATCTTGTCGGGGATGGTGGCGCCGCAGCTGGTGCATCGTTTGCGGATGAGCGCCCGTCGGCTCATGTCCTGTTCCTCCTTGTCTTCTTGTGTCGGCCGGTGTCGGCTTGTTCGGTCTGGTTGTCATGTGTACCGGTTGACGCCGACATGTTCTGGTCGGGGGTGTCGAGTTGTCCGAGTATGGAGGCGACCTGTTCGAGTACTTGGCGGGCTTGACCGAGGTCCCCGAAGGCATCATGCAGCTGGCGTCGGAGTCGGAGGGCCGTGTCGGCATCGAGCCGATCTGCAACCGATCCCGCTTCGGGCTCTAGTAGGCAGGCGAGGAGGCCCTGCTCGAGGGTGTGGCGGTTGTCGGTGCGGCCGAAGACGACGTCCAACAGCGTGTCAACTGGGAGGCCTTTATCTGAAGCGTCGGGAGTGGCGAGGCGGGGCTGTTCATCAGCCGGTGGGGGGGTGAACCAGAAGGCCAGCGGCACGTCAAAGGCCCGGGAGAGGGCGATCAGTTCGTCGGCGTTGAACTCTTTGACCCGTTTCCCATCGATCGACTGTTCCGCCGCTGACAGGCTCGCCACCGACCACCTCGCACCCAGGAACGGGGTGAGCAGTTCGACGGTTTGTTCCTGGGTCAAGCCTTGCTGTTTACGGATCCGGGCCAGGTTGTAGGCCACCAGTTGGTTAGGGGTGAACAGAGCGGACATATGCGGATTCTCTTCCATCAACGCCAGATCAACGTAGAACGTCAATATTCTGTATCCGTGTTGAAGAATCGAAGCATAGCGGCTACCGTTACCGCTGTTAACGATGTGACAGGGCGAAATGAGAAGAGACGCATCGACACCTCCTGACTTCCTCACTGTCGAAGAAGCCGCCCAGGTCCTCCGGATCGGCCGGGGCGCCGCCTACACCCTCGCCCGGCAATGGCGCCAAACCGGCGGACAGGAAGGCCTCCCCGTCATCACCCTGGGAAAAACCCTCCGGGTGCCCAGAGCCGCCCTAGAAAAGCTCTGCGGAGGACCCCTCGCCGTCCCCGACCAGCGCCCCCAACCCAAAGCAGTCACCGTTGCTCATGAACCTCGAACCCGCCGTCCCCGCCTCCAACAAGACGGCCTCCCCCTCAAACCCTGACGTCAAGCCCCGTGGCACCGTTTGTACTTCAACCCTGACCCACACGGGCACAGATCGTTCCG
>DATLEZ010000089.1:0-43352 GCA_035525055.1 Acidimicrobiia bacterium
TTCGGAAACCTCAAAGCCAACCTCGGATACCGAAGGTTCTCCCGTCGGGGCTTCACCGCCGTCGCCAGCGAATGGCGGCTGATCTGCACCGCCCACAACCTGCTCAAACTCCATCGCCACCAGCCAGCCATAGGCTGAATCTACCAAACGCGCTGAACTTTCAGCCGCCAGACGCTGATCAGTAAACAAGCGCGGCCGCAAACAGCCAACCCCTCTCCGGGCGTCATTCATGCGACAGCCTCCTAGGTCAGGGTTTTTCGGCTGTTGACCCTAGGAGGTCGACGACCTCCGGAGTGGGTTTGGTCCGCACCTGGTCCGCGCTAGAGCTGCGGACGCTCTCATCAAGGCGGTCGGCGGCCTGCTGATCGATGCCCTCGAAGAGATGTCCATAGATGTCTAGAACAGTCCGGACTGATGTGTGCCCGAGCCGGCGAGCCACGACAAGGGGATGCTCGCCTTGTTGAACCAGTAGAGCCCCTTGGGAGTGGCGGAGCGCATGAAAGGTCACGTCATCGAGACCCAAAGCCATGGCGGCGGGCTTCCAGACTCGCTGCCGCCATCGGTTCGGACTGACCATCCCACCCATCGGTGCGGTAAAGAGGAGCTCATCGCGGCCCTTGCCGACAACGCGTTCAACAAGCTCGTCGGAAAGGAAGCGAGGGAGAGCCACAGTTCGAATCGACGCCCTTGTTTTCGGTGGTCCGATTCGCAACTTTCCGCTGACTTCTGTGATCGTCTCGCGAACTGTGATCGTCCGCATTCCAATGCCAAGCGACGAGGCGCGGAGGGCGGCGACCTCGCCAAAGCGAAGCCCAGCGAACCCGCCGAGGAGAACCATGAGCCGATACCTGGGATCTATTGCTTCGGCTAGCGCAAGGATCTCGCTAGTCGTGAGAAACCTTCGCTCACGGTGGTCGAGTTCCGGAAGAGAGATGCCAATGGCCACGTTGAAACCGATACGTCTCGCTCGAATCGCTGATTTGATCACTCCGCCAAAGATTTGGTACGCCTTGCGAACCGTTGCCGGTGAATAGCCAGCTTGTACGAGCCCTGCGATCCGCTTCTCAACGTGATTGGTGGTAATCGATGAGAGCGGCATGCGACCAAACGTCGGAAGAACTAGTGAACCCATCAATGATTCGTCTCGGGCGAGTGTTGTCGGCCGCTGACTCCTGCGTGAGGCTGCCCATCGGGTTGCCTGTTCCTCGAAGCGGATTCGACCAGCGCGGGGATCCGACCACTGGCCTTGCAATTGGTCGGCCTCTTGAGTCGTCAGCCAACGCTCGGCGTCGACCTTGCGGCCGAATGCCTTGGTGTATCTGATTGCCGTCGAAGTCGAGGGCTCGTACTTCAAAAGGATCTCGGCTGGGCCACCAGGCGGTGAACCGGCGGTCTGGTTCGAATGAAAAGGTCTTCCCTTGCGGCCGGGGGAACCGGCGTAGTGTTGATGGCGGTCTGGCTGGCTCTACGCGTCGGGTACTTCACCAACCCAGTGCTGCCAGTGCCGATCGATCCCAACCTTGTGTGGACGCGAAGCCATCACTGGGATAACACGGCCCCGCCCTCGTCTTCCCAACGGGCATCCTCGTCCACCGTTTCGGAGAAACGATCGGTGACATCGGCAGAACCACCGGCGGCAGTCACTGAACGTCGCCGTCGCCGAAGGCGCCAGCAAACAACGCCACCCCCGCAAAGCAAACCGACCACAACGAACAACCCGATGGTGCGACGCATCGTCAACTTCTCCCTCGGCGTCCCGCCACGGTACTTCCCAGACACACCCAACCAACCAACACCCCGCCAACGAGAAGGGCACAGACGTGAGTGCCGATATCGAGCGGCTGACTTGCGGCACGTGCTCGTTGACCAGCAACATCCGCAAGTGGCGACAATGGTCAGCTCCATCGAAAGCTTCCTTGGAGCTGCAGACCCGCCTGACTTGTGAGACCAGCTGAGGCGGGCGATCGAACAGAATCGACGCTCTTAGGTGTCGAGGTCCTTGGTCCCTTCCCAAACTGCCTCTCTGATCCGGACGAAACGGTCGACATCCTGCTGGTCCTCGCCATGCCGCCCGGCCGATTCGAACGCGCACAGGCCAAGCAGGTACCTGATTATCTGGGCGGCGTAGTCGATCCCGTGCAGGAGCAGTTTGACGGTTTCGACGTCGGGGCGGTCGGTAAGGATCGAGGCGTTGGCATTGATGTAGGTAGCTAGACCGTCAGAGGTCATCCGGTCCCGTTCAGCGATCAAATATGCCGCAACCCACCCGCGTACCAGTTCGATGGATTCGAGGCGATCCTGGTCCCCATCCAAGTCGATGTTGAGGTCGACCATGTCAGTCTGCTTCCGGTTAGGTCCTCATCCGCCTACAAGTAACTCCTCAAGCTACAACTATGTCGCAGCTAGCCCACAACTCTTTCCTCCAACTTGCCACGGTCGACGCCATGAAGGCCAGCGTGTCTGATGTTCCCCCGGTTTCAGACGCCTTTTGCCGGTCATAGTCGACGACGTTCAGCCGGTTCCAGTCTTGTCGCTTTGCGAGGGCAACCCTTGCGGTCGTCGCCAGCCTCACGCCGTCGCAGCTGGCCCGCTCAATTCCACGACATGGTGTTCCCCAACGCCGAATCTAGGGCCCTCCATATCGACCGCCGCCGGACGGTCGTCTGACAGGGTGGCTGACACTGAAAATTGGAGGGGTGCGAAAAGTCGAAGGTGGCACTGGCGACGCTGATGATGCTCCGGCTCCTCGGACGCCATGGCAGCTCTGAGATGGGCTGTTCCTGCCAGGCCATCTTCTCCCGCTCCTGCACAGTGATTTTGAGGGGGTGTGTTTCTGCTGTCCCGCCTTCAAGAGAAAGGGTGTAGGGAAAAGCCGGGAGAGGTGACCGTTTCCCTGTTGAGAGGAGCTGGTCAACCTCTCCCGGCCTTATGGGTTTCGGTCAGTAACGACCGAAACTTCAATTGGCTTCCCGGAGCGAGCTACGACGCCTGCCCTACTCCGACCCCCTTGCCGATTGTCGGGGCGCCGCTACCGTAGTTGTCACCTGTTGAGAGGAGCCTCCTTCGATAAATGGCCATTGGCCAACCCCTAGCCCCGGTCGATCCGACCGAGCGGCGCCGCCAAGACCGCAACCTGCAGACGATGCTCGATCGGCTGTTCGTCGCTTTCACCCGCTGCGTTGCCTGCCAGGTTCTGGCGGTTCTGATCCAGGTCGGATGGATGGATGACAAAGAGAGAGATTGACGTCATGACTAAAGACTGCGGGCGGTCTCCCCTCCCACACCCCCACTCCCGGGGGGGATCGCCCGCTCACCGATCGACCTCCTGAGGTTGTTTTCCTCAACCGGGGGGTCGGTCGGCGCAGCCCTCACTATCGGCGGATTAATAGCGGCCCGGACCCCCCAGTCGTCATCGACCAGGACATAGCAACGGGTGAAGTCCGGAACCGTGCTTATTAGGAGTGTGATCCGATACCGGTCCTCTCCGTCCTCGGTGCGATCTACCTTCTCAGCTCCGACCACTTCCGCTTTGTTGCCAAGGGCTATGTCGAGGAGGTGTTGGGCCTGTTAGCGAAACGGCATCGGGATCTGGCCCGGTAAGAACAAGGCGGCGTGTCGACTGCACGCCTTACTGGCCGAGCTCACTGCCGGCGGGTTGGCCTCAGAAATGACCGTCAACAAGACAAACCTCCTGCTCGAAGGCGTCAGGGTCACCGACGAGGTGACCCAGGCGGCGGGTGGTGATCGCCGCCAAGCGGGTCGACGACCTCGCCCGGCTCGAAACCCCGATGCGGACGCCCAAGAAACGGATGCGGGTGGCGGTGGCCGCTTCGGGGACCGGCCTGTGCGACATCCGGGGATCGGACCGATCGGAGCCGAGATGATCTTGGGGTCGGTCGGCGTCGCCCGGTTCCCCACCGCGGGCCACTTCGCCTCGTACAACGCCACAGCCCACATCGAGGCGTCGTCGGGTAGCAGTGAGTACGTATTCAGGGCACCACAAAGGGGATCTATGCGAGATGACGGTTTCCGAGTCCGTTTCTGGAATCCCGCGGTCGAGGCGGTGGGTTTCGATGGGTTGCGGTTCCATGACCTCCGGCATTCCCACGCTGCTCGGCTCATCGCTGACGGGCAGCATATGACTGTGATATTTACGCGCTCGGGCATAGCTCGATACAGGTGACGTTTGACCGTTACGGGCATTTGCTCCCTGGCTTGGATGCGCAGATAACCGACCCTTACGCCTAGATTCGACGACATGGACCTTGAACGGTGGATGTCGAGAGTCGAAGGCATGACCGACGCTGACCTGAAGACGGTACGCAACGAGTACCGCGCCCATGAGAAACAGGTCATGGCCAGGGTCATGGGCGGGACTCAGCGCCATCCCGACAACCTCGCCCTCTTGTTTACCTGTAGGGGGGTTGCGTCATGGGCTCAAGGTGCAATCAAGGCCCTTGATGGGGCGGGGAAATAGGTTGTCACCCCGCGGTGAACCTGCGGTTGGAAGAGCCGCCATCGCAGAACTAGTCCAGGGCTTCTACGACGCGTTTCCCGACACGGTGGTGACAATGGACCGGGTTCGCGGAGCTGCTGACAACGCCGTGTATCTCTGGACCTATGAGGGCACCAACACCGGTCCAGGCGGCGCTGGCCATTCGGTGAGGTTCAACGGGTGGGAAAGTTGGACCTTCTCCGCCGATGGTCTTGTCGCAGTATCGGTCGGGAACTTCGACGCAGACGAGTATGAACGCCAGCTCGCCGAGGGCGTCTAAACAGCCACGAAGCCGACCACACTCATATGTCGCCGATCTGCTCGGTTGATCGGCATGTTCGTTATCGCTCATACCAAGTGATCTGTGTGGCCTGAATAAAACGGTTCAGATCCTCTGCGGTGAGGCCCTGGTCGCCTGGGCGATTTGACAGTCGAAGCGGCCTGTCCTTCAGGTCCGAGCTAAGGGAACTCAACGTATCGAGCACGTCAGGAGCCAGTCCCTGGCGTCTACTACCTACTTGGAGTAGACCTCTATCTCAACTGCTCCGGTGTTGCCTCCGGTGGATTCGGTCACCTCAAATGTGAGGATCTGGCCGTGGAAGGACACTCCTGTGGGGGAGGGGCCGGCTGGAAATGGTCCGTTGGTGTCTCCGTCGACGATGACCGTGAAGCTCTCGGTGGTGGCGGTGCCATCGCTCATCGACCGGGTCCGGAAGCCGACCGCGGCTACCTCGACGACGGCGCCAAGGTCGATGGTGATGAAAGCGTTGTTGCCGTCGCCGCGTGTGGACCATTCGGTGCCGAGATCTCCGTCGATTGCGTTCTCCGCCACGAAGGCGTCGGAGAACTCGGAGCTGACCTCGACGATTGTGGCTCCGACGGCGAGGTTGGGGCCGAGGTCGGTCCCCTGATCGCCAGCCGGGGTGGTGAAGGTGAACACCTCGCTCCGGTACACCATCCCGTCGGCTCCGACACCTTGAAGGCGGTAAAGGTATGTGGTGTTCGGCTCGAGCCCGGTCATCATGGCCTCGTGGTCGCTGTGACCGCCGATGCCCATTTCACGGTCGGTGGCGATCGACCCATATGGACCGTCGGGTCCGTAGGCCACCGCGCAGACGGCATCGATGGTCGTGGTCACCCTGAGTGTGGCGGCGGTGCCGCCCGGGTCGAACTCGATGACCGGATCGGTCTCGGCGATCTCCGAGAAAGGGCGGACCCCGGCCTCAACATCACCCGACGAGCAGGCGGCGACGGCGACCAGGAAGGCGAGCCAGACGATACGGGGCACGACAGCGAGACTATCGGCCAGTCGTACGCTACGGTCACTCTTAGACAGGACAGTCAGGTGAGACTGCCGCGGGGGGCGTACATGATTACGGCTACGCCGATCAGGCAGATGGCAGCGCCGATGAGGTCGTAGCGGTCGGGTCGAAAGCGGTCGAAGAGGATTCCCCAGGCGAGGGAGCCGGCGACGAATACTCCTCCGTATGCGGCGAGGATCCGACCGAAGTGTGGGCTGGGTTGGAAGGTGGCGAAAAACCCGTACAACCCGAGGGCGACCACTCCGGCGAGGACGAAGAGGAGCCCGCGTCGTTGGCGTACTCCTTGCCACAGCAGGTAGACGCCGCCGATTTCGGCTACTGCGGCGACGATGAAGAGGCTGATGGATCTGATTACGGTCATGATTGGGACTGTAGGTAACGGCGGCGAGGGGAAGGGTGACGCCGCGGGCCGCACCCCTAACACCGACCGACTCGGCCTCGACAGCGCCGGGATCGGAACCGACGACGAGGGATTCATCCGTGTCGACGAAACCACGCAGCCACCTTTCCTTGGGTTTATGCGATTGGCGACGTCATCGGTCCGCCCATGTCACTCAGTCCGCCCGAGACGACGCCGCCCTCCTCCACCGACACCTCTATATCGATGAAGACATCAGCCATGCCGCTCGGCTTGTCCCCCACGCCGTCTTCACCGACCCGGAAGTCGCCTCCTTCGGCCACACCGAGCCCCAAGCCCACATTCGCCATGGCGACCGGGTCATGATCGGGAAGGAGCGATTCAGCTCCGTCGTCAAGGCCCGCGCCATCGGCGAAACCTCCGGTTTCGTCAAAATCCTCACCGGTTCCGACCGGCAGCTAGTCGGTGCGACCAGCGTCGGACCCGACGCTGCCAACCTCAGCCACGAACTCGTCATCCGCTACCGGAGCCACCGTCGATGACATCAGCCGAACCATCCACATCCACGCCACCCTCGCTGAAGCCGTCAACTCTGCAGCCGGAGGAGTTCACCGGGAAACCGGTGACGACTAGCCCAACCCAGCTCGACGAACTAACGCACGATTCGCACCGCACATTTTGCCCATCGGGCCGACTGTCCAAGACTTCCAGCAACACGCTCGTGAGCCGGCATTCCGCGCTCCCGTCCCATGCGGGTTGCATGGTTGCCATCAAGGCTCAGTCCTCTTCCGGCTCGAGGTGCATCCGTCGGCCTATCGTCCAGTCCCTTCACAGGCGCCTTCGTCATTTGCGGCGTTTGCCGCTACGTTGGGTAGTAGTTGGAGATCCTGAGGAGGCCGCCGTGCCACGAACCGATGCGACGGGCCTTGTAGTTGGGAGCCGCTGGATGGCGGCGATAGCCTTAGCTGCGATTGTTGCAGCTTGTGGCGGCAGGACCGCTGGCGCGATTCCAGAGGAGGCGTTCCCGGTGGTGGCCAACGCCGATCTTGCCGTCGGTTCGCAACGCCTGCTCGTCGGTCTCGTCAATGCAAATGGCGATTGGCTGCCCACACCCGACCTGCCGGTCGAGTTCGACCTTTACGCGCCGGAGACGTTGGAGTCGTCGTTCACTGTTGAGGGCTTCTTCATTTGGACCGTGCCCGAGGTGCGGGGTTTTTATCGAGCGCAGGTGACCTTTGACCGGTCGGGCCGTTGGCAGATCGCCGCCCACAGTCCGGGCGGTCCTTCAACCACTGTGGTCCCTTTTGATGTGGCTCAGGAGGAACGGGCGCCAACGACGGGTGACCGGGCGCCTGTCGTTAGAACCCCGACCGCGGGTGAGGTTGTAGATCTGTCGGAGATCACCACCGATCCCGAACCCGATCCCCGCTTCTATGAGCTTTCTCTAGATGCCGCGTTGGCGTCGGGCCAGCCGACAGTGGTGGTTTTTGCCACACCCGGGTTTTGTGAGAGCGCCACCTGCGGTCCGATACTTGACAACGTCAAGCAGGTGGCCCCCGAGTTCCCGGAAGTGAACTTCGTCCACGTCGAGATCTACGAGAACCTCGATGCCACTACCCGGGAGGAGTTGCGGGTGGTTGGAGCGGTGGACGCTTGGCAGCTTCCCTCAGAGCCCTGGGTGTTTGTCGTCGACGCCACGGGAACGATCGCGGCCCGCTTCGAAGGTGCGGTCGATCCGGCTGAGCTGCGGGCTGCCCTCGAGGAACTCTCGTGATGGGGAACCTGCGTCAGCGCCGCGGCGCCTTGTAGCAATGGACCGTCGGGCGTCTCTGGTTGAACGCGGCCGATTCCTTGCGCGGTTGACCATTGTCTGGAACGTGATCGAGGGCGTGATCGCGGTAGGGGCCGGTCTCGCTGCCGGCTCACTGGCGCTAGTCGGGTTCGGTCTCGATTCGTTTGTCGAGGTATTCGCCGGCGGCGTGGTGCTCTGGCAGCTCCGTGGTGTCGCAGAAGAAAGAGAGCGTCGGGCGTTACGCCTTATTGCTCTGAGCTTCTTCGCTCTGGCGGGGTATGTTGTCGTCGAGGGTGTCCGGGACCTTGTGGTCGGCGTGGAGGCGGACGAGTCTACGGTAGGGATCATCCTCGCTGGGGTCTCCTTGGCGGTGATGCCTCTTTTGGCGTGGGCGAAACGTCGCACAGGACGCGAACTCGCCAATCCTGTAATTCTGGCTGATGCGACCGAGACCGCGTTGTGCTCCTTTCTATCGGCGATTCTCCTCGGCGGGCTGCTACTCAACGCCACACTGGGATGGTGGTGGGCGGACACCCTGGCCGCTTTCGGTATCGCGGCGCTGGCCGTCCGGGAGGGGCTAGAGGCGTGGATAGGAGAAGCAACGTCGGATGCGGGGGAAGCCCTATCTGAAAGGTGAATGACGCGTTGGGTCTGCGAAGGTCGCGACCCACGAATCCGCCGGATGGCGAAGGGTCAGCCACCCGGTCCGCTCTGGACGGTGCCGACCGTGCGTTCGCCAGGTTGTGCTCCTTGCAGTATTTGATCGAGGGTCGTGCCGAGAAGGATCGCGTTTGATTGCCCGATGATCTTTCCGGAGATCACCCCTTGGGGGTCGAGGAAGAATGTCTCGGGGACTCCGAATACCCCGAAGGCGATGGCGGCTCGTGACCCTGGGTCGACTGCATGCTCGTAATTGCTTCCTCCCCAGCCGAGTTCGTTGAGAAAAGCGATCGCCTGGTCGGGGTCGTCTTGATAGACGACCCCGACGAAGCGGACTCCGACATCGGCGAACGCGTCTGCAGTGGCTACCAGGTCGGCGTGCTCGGCCCGGCACGGCACACACCATGAGGCCCAGAAGTTGACCACCACCACGTTGCCTTGTAGCTGGCTGAGGTCGAGTTCGCCGTCATCGTTAAGTCGGGTAAGAGTCAGGTTGGGGGATGGCTGCCCGATTAGCGGTGAGGCGATGAATGATGGGTCCTTTCCGAAGCGGGATCCAAGGATGACGGCCAACACCAGCGAGGCGGCGACGACCGCAAACGCGGCGAGCCGGACTGAAAGACCTGAGCCGGGCTTCTTTCGGGCTGGGTGGGCACGGGTATCTTCGAGCCCTGGGGTGGTCATTGATCAACGATGTTACGTCGTAGCTGGTGGCCTCTCCATCGCCGCAAGCTAGGGTCAATGCTCTCCATGTCGCCAAGACGCCGATCCGAGAAACCGCTTCCTTCGCCCCCGTTGGATCCATCCGAGCTGCCCCGGTTAGGGGAGTTGGAGGCGAGGGTTATGGAGATGGTCTGGGATAGGGGCGGCTGGCTGACTCCCCGCGAGGTGCTCGATGTTCTCACGGCTGAACGGGAACTGGCCTACACGACGGTGATGACGATCCTGGTCCGGCTATGGCGAAAAGGTTTGTTGGAGCGACGCAAAGACGGACGGGCTTACGCCTACCACGCCGTGGATAGTCGAGAGCAGTGGACCGCCCGACGGATGGGGGAGCTGCTCGAGGTGGCCGACGATCGGGCCGGGGCGCTCAACCATTTCGTCGCCGGGATGAGGAAGGCGGACCGCGATCAGCTTCGACGCCTCCTCCGTATCGACAAGTGATCCCACTGATCATCCTCGGCGGCCTGGTTCTACTTGGGACTCCGGGATGGGCATCCGGTCTGAGCAAGCGTGGACATCCGGCAAATTGGGTCCGTCAGGGGTTGGTCCTCCAGCTCACCGGCTTCGCCTTGGTGGAAGCTGGTTTGCTGCTCTGGGCGACACCGGCCCTTCTCGAGCTGATGGGCGCCGCCGACCTCGCCCTTATCTGCCGACGCATGCTGGGCGGGTGGCTGCCCAGCGGACGGCTGAGCAATGCCGGTGCCGGCCTACTGGCGATAGCCGTCGTCTGGTTGGCGGCCCGCGGCAGCTGGCGGGTGATGGCAGCCCAGCGAAGGCTTCGGGTGGAGCGTTGGCTGGGTGCCCACCATCATCGGGAGGACTTCGACCTGGTGGTGGTCCCAACCGGTGAACTGGTCGCTTACACGGTGGCGGGTCGCCCACCCCAAGTGGTGTTGTCCCGCGGTCTGCTTCAGGCGGTCGATTCCGAGGATTTGGAAGCGATCACCGCCCACGAAGCGGTCCATGTCCGCCGCCAGCACTACCGCTTTCTGCTGGCCATCAGCGCAGTCGAGGCCGCCTTCGGCTGGTATCGGCCGGCGGCCCGAGGGAGCCAACTGATCCGCTTCATGTTGGAACGGTGGGCAGATGAAGAGGCCGCGGTGACAAGCTCGACAGGGCGCGATGGGCTGCGCCGTGTCCTTGTTACGGTGGCTATGACGCCGGTCGCCACCGAGCTGACCGGCTTCGGAGCGGTCGACACCATCACCGAACGGGCTCAGGCATTGTCGCGGCCGGCGTCCCGCTCGTCGTGCGCCGGGAGCGCCGCCACATATATCGCGGTCAGCCTCGGGGCGGTGCTCGCTGCGGGCTGGCTGGCATGGGCCACGTGGATGTCGATTCTCGCCGTGGCCAATCCGGGTTTGTGTGTGGTATGAGCCGGATGGTGGCTGTGCATTGGGAGAATCACGATCGACACGTGGCGTTGACGCAGCTGGCCTGGGTGGGTTTAACGGCCGCCCTATTGATGGCGGTATTCGGCCAGCCCCGGTACGGATTCCACGGACCCCTCCACTACCTCGGGATCATGAGCCCCACCTGTGGGATGAGCAGAGGGGTGATGTGGTTTACCCGGGGGAACCTGGCGCTCGCCTGGGAGTACAACCCGGCGAGTCTGTTAGTGGTCCCCGCCGGTGCGGTCGCCATCATCCGAACGATGTTCGGGCGTCTCACCGGACGGTGGCCCAACCTCAATTTCCGACGGAATTGGTGGATCCTTGGTCTGCTGGTCGCGGCCTTGGTGGCGTTGACGGTCCGCCAGCAGCTCCACGCCGACCTTTTGATTTGAGCTACTGACGGGATTCGACTCCGTTCGGGTTTGGCTGCGGTGAGGCCAACCGGGCCAGGCGTTCTTTGACTTGTTCTTGCTGGCCGGTGAGTGCGGCCAGTTGAGCCTGGAGTGTGTGGACGTCTTCGGGGATGGGGTCACGCGATGTTGGCTGTTTCATCGTGGCCATCATCGCCAGCATCGAGACTGGTCAAGCGGCAAGAAGGAGTATGGGGAGAGCACGACCGAACAGACCGGGTGCCAACAGCGCGATTCCAAGGCCGGCGACGGCGAGGCCGACGAGGACCCTCCAGTTGAGGCACATCTTGAGCACCCGGTTCAAGGTCTCTCCTATCGAAGGGTGGTAGACCAACCCATTCTACGACGCCTTGTCATAGAACGTTGGGGGCCGGTGGCGTCATCCGGGAAAGTATTGGTCAATAAGCCGTTCAATATCGTCTTGGTCGAGCAGCCCGGCCCGGATGTTGGCGATGCGCCCATTGTCGCTGATGAACCAGGTGGTAGGGAGACCCAGGATTGGATACAGGTTGAGGATTGCACCATCGGAGTCAAGTCCGAGCGGGTAGCCGACGCCGATTTCGGCGGCGAACGCGCGAGCCTCACCCTCGGTGTCCCGGACCGCGACACCCAGGATCAAGACATCGGGCCGGCTCTGGGAAACGCGGTCGAAGGTTGGCATCTCTTCTCGGCAGGGGACACACCACGATGCCCAGAAGTTCATGACCACCGGCCGTCCATCATCGATCAGATGCCTTGAGAGGGTGAACCTGGTCCCGTCGAACAGGGTCAAGGTGAAATCTGGGGCGAGGCCACCCGGCTCGGCCGCCAATCGTTCCGATGTGTCATTGACTATTTCAGATGCGATCAGCCACCAGACCAAAGGAGCGACGACAATGAGAAGGGCGATGAGGTGGAGTAGCCATCGGCTGCGGCGGATCTCGGTGGGTATGGGATCGATCATCGGCGGGTTGATCTACGACTCCCCATAGTATGTTGGCTCGATGGAGGCTTTGACGCTCCCCTTCCTGGCGGTGGCAGCCGGGGTGATCTCGTTCACCTCGCCCTGCTGTCTCCCGTTGATCCCCTCCTACCTTTCCTATGTGACTGCCTTACCTGTCTCCGAGCTGGGCACCCGGGAGGCGAGGGCCGTGACCCTTCGCTCGTCGCTCCTGTTCGTGGCCGGGTTCACCGTGGTGTTCACCGCTCTGGGGGCATCGTTCGCCTATGTCGGGTCGGTTCTGTTGGCCAACATTCCACTCATCGTCCGGGTAGCGGGGGTGGGAATCATCCTGATGGGTCTGGGGATGATCGGCGCGATCCGGATGCCGTGGCTCCACGGGGAGTGGCGTCCCGGAAGATTGAACCGTACCCGAGGCCCCTCTGGGGCGTTCCCTCTTGGGATGGCCATTGCTTTCGGTTGGGTGCCCTGCATCGGGCCGGTCCTGGCCGCCATACTCACCACCGCCGCCTCTACCCAGACCGCGCCATGGGGAGCGGTGCTGTTGGCGCTGTACTCGTTGGGCCTGGGCATCCCCTTCGTAGCGCTGGGCCTCGGTTTCCAACGGCTGCGGGGTTCGGTCGAATGGCTGCGCCGTAACACTCGCAAGCTCGAGCTCGCCGGTGGCGTGCTCCTAGTCGGTGTCGGTGTCCTGTTCGTCAGCGGGGCCTGGCGGACCTTCTTCATCCCACTACAGCGGGCGTTCGCTCAGCTGAGCTGGCCGCCAATCTGAACGTGTTCCACCACGAGGAAGGAATGGAGATGATGGATCACATGATGGGGTGGGGGAGCGCCCTGGCACTGTGGCTACTGGTGCTCTTGGCGATCGTCGCCGGGGTGGTGTGGTTGGTGCGGACCCTTGTCGACCGTCCCGCCCAGACTGGTTCGACCAAGTCGGCGATACGGATCCTGGAAGAACGGTTCGCCCGGGGCGAGATCGACCGGGACGAGTTCGAGGAACGGCGCCGGACGCTGTGCCCGTGAAGGCATCGCCCCGGATCACCCTGGCGATAGTGGCGGCCACAACGGTCGCTGCATGCGGAGGGGACGCCTCGGTGGGGCTCCCATCGGGAGATCACCTCCACAGCCTCGGGGTGACGGTCGATGGGGACCTGTTACTTGGACTTCACGGTGGCCTGTATCGAAGCGACGACGGGGCCACGTGGGAGTTGGTTGGCTTGGAAGGGCAGGACGCGATGGTGATCGCCTCAGCCCAGCAGCCGTTGTTCATAGCTGGGCACGAGGTCTTCGCCCGCAGCGACGACGGCGGAAGCACCTTCGCGGAGCTGCGTCCAGCCGATCTGCCCGGCCTCGACATCCACGCCTTTGCCCAGGCACCCGACGACGGGCGGGTGATCTACGCCTTCGTCGTAGGCCACGGTCTGTTTGCCAGCAACGATGCCGGCGACACCTGGGAACTGCGCGCCGATTTGGGAGTCATCCCTCCCGACACGTTCGGGCTGGCTGTGGTCGGGTCGGACATTGACACACTGGTGGTAGTAGGACCCGAAAGTGGCGTCCTGCGTTCGGACGACGGAGGACGCAGCTTCAACCGGGTTTCGGAGGTCCCCACCTGGGCGGTGGCGGCCGTCCCTGCCACGCCCAGCGTGTTATGGGTGCTTGCCGGCACCGGGCTGGCCCGCAGCGACGACGCCGGCCTCACCTGGCAGTCCACACCGGGCCTGGACGAGCTGGCGGGACAACCGCTGGCCCTTGCCGTCGGGCCGGAGGAGCTGTGGGTCGCGACAGAAGATCCACGAGCTCTATATAACAGCACTGACGACGGCACCTCCTGGGAGCGGATTGCCGGCTCTTAATCCAGCCGCTTCGGGATTCGGGCTTGGAAGCGGAAGGCCCAAGTGTTAGCTGGGGGCTCTTCACAACGAGGGTCGCAGGATTATTAGCGACCGCAGCACGGGCAGGGCGATTGCCCGCAGGGGCAGCCACAAGATGGGCATGGCTCTTTAGCCATTAGTTTTCACCTCCTCCAGCACGAATGAATTGAAGGTTGCAAGGCCAGGGCTCATCCTTCCCAACCGAGTCTGAGGGCAGCGTATCCAAGCGTCCCGCCATCTCGGGTGGATAGGCGCGGGGTCGGGAAGCCGGGTGGTCGAGCAGGGTGGGATACTGCACGGTCCGGGGCTGTGCCACCTTATGGTCGACTTCACAAGGATTGCCGGACGACCTGCATGCCCGACGATATTCTGGAAGACCGACTCTTTCACTAGCCGACGCGCTTTACGAGAAATCCCTTGGCCCTAGCGGGTCGGGGGGTTTCATCGCGCCTGGGTCGTTATCTCGGGGGCCTTTGGGAAGGCGTCCAAGCCCGGACAGTGGCAGCCTAGGTCTGGCTGGCTCGCCCTGCCGAGATCAGGCGATGTGCCAACTCCGGATCGGCTTCCAGGCAGAAGACCTGAGCTAGGCCCGTAATATCGATCACTCGCCGGATCTGACTCGAGCATCCCTTCAGCCAGATACGGCCCTCAACAAGTGCCGAGGCGCGGTGCAGCAGTCGCAGACCGGTCGAGTCGATAAGGGTCATCTCGGACGGGCTGATCGCCGTGGCCGCCGACTGGGGGTCGTAGATCAAGCGAAAGAAGCAGGGCTGGGTCGAAGTCTCCCTGGTCGTAAGTCCCGCAGAGGGGTGTGGACCTCTACGAGGCTGGCGTTGACAGAAGGGGCTTTTCAGCCACCGGGCTACGAGGATCCTCCGCCCGCCGGGCTCTATGCCTGCCCGGCACCGCGGGACTGCGTGGCCGTCAAGAACCGATAGTCTCTCAGCCTGTCGGCTGGGACCGGCGTTTCGCTGTCGATGAGCCTCAGCCTGAGTTCAAAGACGCTGCGCCCGTCGCGGTAGTCATATCGGAGATCACCACCCATCAATACCGCCAACTGTCGGGACACTGCCAGCCCGAGACCGATCGATCCGGTCACCGGACGGTCGGTGGTGAGGGTCGTGTAGGGCTCGAAGATCGCCTCGCGTTGCGTCTCTGGGATCGGATCTCCATCGTCCAGCACCCTGACCACCGCGCTGGTACCCTCTGCGGCCAGCTCGACACTGATGTGTTCTCCGCCATGACGGTCGGCATTGGTCAGCAGGTTCCTGATGATCTGCCGAACTCTCCCCGGGTCTCCCCAAGCCTCGAGCCTTTGGCCGGTGACCCGGATCGAGCTCAGCGGTGAGGTGAGCGCTTCGAGGACCTGACGCAGTTGTGCTCCGAGATCGATCGGCTTGTCGGCGATGGTCAATTCTCCGATCTCTGCCCTGGCGGCGACCAGCAGATCCTCGACGATGGCTGTCACCTCGTTGCCCTGATTGAGAATCAGCGAGTGGTACTCACGTCTCTCGGACTCGTCCAGGCTCCTGTCCGACCCCAGCAGCGCAGCAAAGCCCACGATTGCGGCTAGAGGTGTGCGCAGCTCATGGCTGACTGTTCCGATGAACCGGTCTTTCGCCAACACCAGGTCTTCAAGGAACTGAAGACGTCGCCAGGCAGCTCGCGATCGGAAGAAGCCGACAGCGGCCACGGCGCCGGCGCCGGCGGCGAGCGGTAGCATGACCGTTAACAGGATCTGTGAGCTGTCGGTCCGCTCGACTGCGTCGGCCAGAGCCCGGGACGTCTGATCACGAAGGTCCTCTACTACCACACTCAGCTCGGTCTCGGCGAGCTGGGTGTCGTTGTGGTAGAGCGACATTGCGTCCTCTGCCCCATGAGCGGCAGCATTGAGGCGGGTCAAGGAGGCAAGGAAGACGTTGTGGGCCTCGATCGCATCATCGGCCCTTACCCTCTCCTCAGCTGTCCCTTCAGAGCGAATTCTGGAGGCGGAGGCGGCAAACGCCGCGGCAGCCGCGACCACATCGGGATGGTCAGAAAGGTCCGACCCACTAGAAGCAGCGTGATCGTCTGAGTCAACCCCCATCTCCGAGCCCTGCTGCTCTTCTCCGGTCATGCCCTCCAGGTGGTCCTCCATGCCATCCATCGCATCGGAGCCGGGAAGACCTGCCACGAACAGGGCCGCGGCCTCCGACTCAACACGGACAGCAGACTGCATGTCCGATATCAGAAGCATGCGCTCTGCCTCCGCTTTGACGGCGGAAGACGCCGAAGCGTTGGCCACCACCGTGACAGTGGCGACCGTCCCACTAACGACGATCACCGCTAGGAGCAGCGATCGCAGCCAGGCAGGTGTAGGTGATTTATCCCTCGACTTCACCTTCGCATGATCGGCAGGAGTCAACGGCGCCTTGAACGTTCCGCTCACCCCGCTCACGGCCTCAGGCCCTGTCCTCCAACGATCAAAAACCTGCGCCTTGGATCAGCGGTTGTCTCCTTCTAGGAGCCAAGTTGGGAGCCATTCTCTATGGACTGCCTCGCACGGCCAGCGACTTCGGGGGACTCGGATGCCTGTCGTTCCAGGCTCTCCGGACGCTTGTGGACACCCGTGGACCCCGCTTGGAGATCTACCGGTCAGGAGGTTGGGCTCGACCCCTTCGGACGCGTGACTGGAGAATAAAGTTGATGTCGGGCAAACAAGTGACCCCTCGCACGCAACCACCCTTGCCGGGTTGCAACTCTGCGTTTCGCCTCGCCGACGGGTCTTGGTCATGGACTGACAGGGTGTATGACAGGGAAATTGGAGGGTTGCAAAAACCGACCACTTCCAATCCGAAGGGTATTCAGCTGAAATCAAGTAGCAGGCGTTTTGCTCTGGGGCTAACAGCTTGGTGTACCGACCGGCGATTAGATGCGGATTGGGGAACTCAACCCAGGCCCCATACGCTGCCCAGTGACCACGGCAGTCATGCCGCGAGGAGGTATGTCTTGGCGAGGGGTGGCGGTGTAGTTAGGTGATGTGTCGGTCCTCCGACACCATCGTTAACTACACGGGGTCGAACACCGGGACACACGTGGCCGTCTTGGTGGATCGCCATTCTTGCGCCTGTCATCGGCGGTCCAATAGCGAAGCTTTGCGATGTGTCTGAAGTCGGTGTCATTCGTTGCCGGTCCGCGGCGTCGCCTTGACGGGTCGAGGGAGAATGTTCGTGAGATTGTCGGCCGCATTCCGAACGTAAAGACCGGACATCGAGGCGAGTTGGTGGCACGGCACTCTTCGTCGATGGTGTCCGTCATCTGTCCGTGAGACGACCGAAACCGACGGAAACCATGGAGCACGGATGAGGGCTCAAATCCTTACACCACAAGGGATTTCTCGGAAACCCGCAGGTAGCGCAACGGCCTTTTCTTCTCTCGCACGGAAGAGGCCCGGGGTTCGAATCCCCGCACCTCCACCCAAGAAGGTCCCGCTCAGGTGGACCTTCTGCGGTTTTGGAGGCGAAAGGCGACAGCGCTGGGGACGCGTTTTGGACGCGATTTGTGCGTCCGAAAATCTGAGGCGAGTGTGTCATACCAGTTGAGGCGGCCGGTCAGCTCAATGTCTCGAACCCACGTGTATCCAGAGACTCGAGTCTGTTGCCGCTCTCGGCTTCCGATCAACAGTCATTTCTTGCTGGTCAGTCAGCGACGCGGATTGCTACTGCGGGATGGATTCCTGCGGCTTGCGAGGCTGGGACGGCGGTGGCCGCGAGCGAGGCGAGGATCGGCACAATGACAATGACCGCCAAAGGGAGCCACGGCACGGTGAACGCGAGCTGGGTGTCGCCGAACGCCTCGGAGCTCATCATCAGTTGACGAGCCGTGATCAGCCCTAAACCGGCGCCGATGGCTGTGCCCTGCAGAGCTATGAGGCCAGCCTCGAAAAGGAATGTCCCTCGAACCACTCCGGCCGGAAACCCGATGGCCCGCAGCATCCCGATCTCTCGTCGGCGCTCGCGGACGGCGCGGAACATCACTACTCCTAGTCCGGCGACACCGACGAGCAAGCCGAGCCCGAGGAAACCCTGAAGGACCGAATAGAAGGCTGTTTGCTGTGCCAGGTTTTCGTCGACCAGGGTGGTAAAGGTTGCCGCATCGCCACCGTTGGGTAGGAGAGCCAGGTTGAGCTCAGAAACTATTGCTTCGGGGTCGAATCCGTCCGCCACGGCGACGTAGTAGCGGGCGGTTACATCCTGCGGCCCGAAGAGCTCGGCTGTCAGCTGGCGGGACACCATGACGCCGTTGAACAGGAAGTCTGACGTTGTAATGGCCACAGCAGTGAGCTGGCGTGGCCTGCCGGTAGTCGGCTCGATCACGCTGAATGTGTCGCCGGGTCGCATGCGGTCCGCGCTGGGCCCGCCATCCTGGAGAAGGTTCTCGTTGACAATGGCCAGGGTTGGATCCGCGGCGACGGCCCGGTAGGCGTCGGCGTCACTTCGATAGGTCTCCAAGCGAGAAGACAGGGCCGGCACCTGCCGGGCTGTCAGGTCTTCATCGAATCCTGTGATTGCCCAGGCACGAGGCTCCTCTGAATATCTGGTCTCGAAGTATGCGAAGGTGCGAGCCAGTCCGGCCACAGCCTCCAAGTCATTTCGTGCCGCGAGTGACGCAGCGTCGACTGGGTTGGCCGGGTTGGAGTCGATCATGATGTCGTAGCCACCGCGAACATCCGCGGTGAATGATTGACTCTGGGCCTGCAGGGACGTCGAGATGGCCGCGATCAGCGCCATGGTGAAGACCACCAGGGCGAACATGCCGAGGAGCATTGAGGTGCGAAACCTCCGAGCTTGGGAATAGGCCAGGCCCAAGCGTGCGCCTAGCCCGCGCCCATGTGACGACAGCCCTTTGAGGATGGTCGCCCAGACGGCGTCGAGAGTGGCCACTAGGGTCACGGCGCCCGCGGTCAAAACGACACCTTGTGCCACGAACACTGGTAGTTCCACCGCGCCCATGACTTCTGGGAAGAGGGGAAAGACGGCTAGCCCCCAACCGACAACGGTCAGGGCCACGACCGTACGAGCCGGTCTCAGAGGCAATAGCCGTCGAAGCAGCGGAGCAGCCGAATAGGCGGCGACCGGCACACCGAGAAGGAACGGGATTGCGCTCGAGCCGGAATAGCCGACCGTGCTCAATCCGATCCCGGCAATGACTCCGAGAGCACCGAAGACAAGTGTGCTGCGGCGCGTTGGGCCGGTTTTTGGCTCGGGCAGATCACGGATGGCGCGAATCACATTCAGTCGGGCGATGCGCCAACTCGTCAGCCAAATCGTGACCAGCGAGATCACGAGCCCGGTTAGTGCCCCCACCACCACGCTGCTCGGTTCGACGACCAGACGGAGGGTCAACCCTTGTTCGGCGAGGCCGAAGATCGTCACCGAAGCGACGGCAACAAGCCAACCGATGCCGATCCCTGCCACAGCTCCAATAAGCGCGGCGAGGGTCGCATAGAGGGCTCCTTCCATCGCAAAGGTCTGAGTCAGTCGCCGGCGGGTAAAGCCGATGGCACGAAGCATGCCAAGCTCCGACTTGCGTTCCTCGGCGAGCATGACGAACAGGTTGACAACCAGCAGGATCCCGGCGAGGACACTGAAGGCCCCGATTGTCCCGAACAACTGGGTGAATGTCCCGGCGGTTTGGTCGGCCTCGTCCAGCAGGCTCGCCTTGACACCGTCAACCTCGACGCCCGGGATCGCAGCTACCAAAGCGCGGAGCTCTGCGACAGCCTCGTCGGACAAATCGCGGATGTCGAACACGCCACCGTCGAGTGACACGAGCAGCTGTGCCCTAGGGGGAGCAGCCGTCGCAACGGCGGTTACCACCAAACCGTCGAAGACGCCAGGATCCACAACACCCCCGGCGAACCCGGCGAGACCGACTTCGGGCACCACATCGGTGACGCTGAGTTCGACCATGGCTCCATAAGCGTGGAGACGCACATCGTCCCCGGGACCGACTTCCAAACGGTCGGCGGTGCGCTCATTCACCACGATCCCATGTGGCCCGGGAGATTCAATGCCCGCCAAACCTGTGGAGTCAGGATCACCACCGAAGGACTGAGCCTCGACCAGCTTGAGCTCCATCACTATTGAATTGGCGACGACCCTTCCGGAGCCTGGTGCTTCGATGGCCAGGGTGGCGGTGCGGACAGCGAGGACGCCGTCCACCACGCCTATCTCGGCACCTTCGACGGCAGCCAGCATCTCAGGTAGGTGAGCAGCGTCGGTCGGGCTCATTGTGATGTCAACAGGTCCCAACTGGGTACGGGCCCCGTCTCTGATCGATCCGCCCAGGATGTCACCGACCACGAAGGACGAGGTGATGATGGCTGTGCCGAGCACCGCGCCGAACACCACGAGCGCAGCTTCGCCCCGCCTACGGCCGATGTTGCGGACCGCCATCGAGAACAGCGACCGCTGGCCGATGCCTGCGATCAGCAACGGTAAGCCAAGGATCACGACGACGGCAATGAGGATCGCGACCGGGTTCACCTGGCACCTGCCTCGGAGGTGGAGACGTCGTGGGTTTTCCGAGGGTGGCCGTCATGGACGATGGTGCCGTCCCGCATCAGAACGAGACGCTCGCCGGATCGACCCAAATCCTCGTCGTGGGTCACGACGACCAGCGTCTGGCCGGCGGCGTGAACCTCATGCAACAGTTCGACGATCTGACCTGCCGTGCGCGTGTCGAGCGCGCCCGTCGGCTCGTCGGCCCACACTATGGCCGGCTCGCTAATCAGCGCCCGGGCAAGGCTCACCCGCTGCTGCTCACCGCCGGACAACTCACCAGGCAGATGGTCGCCTCGGTTGGCCAGACCAACACGCTCCAGCATTTCCTTCGATCGCTCTCTGGCCTCCTTCGCGTTGACGCCGACCACTAGCAAAGGCAGTTCGACGTTCTCCTTGGCCGACAGCACCGGGATCAGGTTGAACGCCTGGAACACGAAGCCCATGCGCTCAGCCCGGTGGCGGGTTCTTTCCGCGTCCGACATTTGGAACAGGTCCTCCCCGTGGAGGTACACGACCCCGTCGTCAATATCGTCGAGCCCGGAGAGACAGTTCAGCAGGGTGGTCTTGCCGTTGCCGGAAGGGCCCATCACCATGACCAATTCGCCAGGTGCGACGTCGATATCAATGCCGCACAACGCCGGGACCTGGTGGGTCCCGGTGACGTAGGTCTTCACCACGCCCCGGGCTGACAGAATTGGCACTCCTCCGGCGGCCGGCTGTTGTCGCCCGTCGGTAGAACGGTTTTTCTCGTAGTCGCCGTCCCTCAACCCGTCGCTCACCACCTGGCTCATCATCGCCTCCTATCGAATACCAGTGCCGAGCTTTCGGGAAAGTGTGAACGCGCGCTAACCGGGAGCCTGGTGTATCACGGGTTCGGATTTCTGGTAGTCGGATTGCTCGATGGTGAAGCTCGAAAGCCCAAACAGCTCAGTACATATCGGGGGTCGTCCGAGCGCTGACCCTGGTCGGGCTCGGCGTGATGTCTCAACTGATAGCCAAGGTGACCTTGATGCGACCCGGGAACTACCGGAGGGCAGGTCCTGGTCGGTCGGTCGGGGGGCTCAGGCGGACTGGATGCCAGAAACCCGTCCCCCCCGGCACCGGTGAGCCCCGTTTCTCTCCGAGGTTGGTTCTGAGAGCATCGGTCAGGATCTCGAAGTAGAGAGGTGCTTTGTGAAAACACAAGTCGTCCAGACCACATCCGACTCCGCGGAGCCTTCTGGTGGCGTCCCGGTCATTCAAACGGTGGGGCTCACGAAGAGTTTCGGGAACGTCAATGCCCTTCAAGGGATCGACCTGACAGTGCCAAAGAACTCGATTGTCGGGTTCCTCGGCCCGAACGGGGCGGGCAAGACAACCGCGATAAAGCTGCTGTTAGGTCTCAGCCGGCCCACCGGAGGCAAGGCAACGCTCTTCGGAATGGACAGCGTCCATGACAGCTTGGCCGTCCGATCGAGGGTGGGTTACCTCGCCCAGGATCCTCGCTTCTACACCCACTTGACCGCGCGAGAGACGCTTCAGTTCACGGCACGCTTTTTCTATAAAGGCCCAGCAGGAGCCATACGGGCCAGGATCGACGAGACCCTCGAGTTGGTCGGATTGGCCGATAAGGCCGACAGGCCGACCAAGGGGTTCTCTGGCGGTGAGCGGCAACGGCTCGGGATCGCTCAGGCCCAGATCAATTACCCTGACCTCCTGATACTCGATGAGCCGGCAGCGGCTCTCGATCCCGTTGGCCGGCGTGACGTGCTCGACGTCATGGAACGACTGCGTCCATACAGCACCATCTTCTACTCGACTCACATCCTCGACGATGTTGAGAGAGTGAGCGACTATGTGGCGATTCTCGACCACGGCCGCCTGGTCGCTAGCGCTCCAACCGCCGAGCTGCTCGATGGTGGTTCCGCCGCCTTCGAGCTGGAAGTAAGGGGTGATGAGCAAGCTGCGGTCCGGATTCTCAGGTCGCATCCTTGGGTGAGCGACATCAACGCTGTCGCTCAGAACGGCTCGATCAGGTTGACGGTCAGCGTCACAGACGAAAAGGCTGCTGAATCTGAGCTGTTGCGTTCGGTGGTCGCCACCGACCACATCGTTGTCACCTCATTCGGCCGGAGACGGTTCAATTTGGAGGACGTGTTCCTCCAACTCGTGAAAGGACACAGGGAATGACCACGACCTCCACACATGCCACTGTCGAGCAATCTCTGATCCCGGTCCACTCAGAGGGATGGCGGGGAGGCTTGGGCAATCTCATCCGCAAGGAGTTTGGCCAGTGGTGGGGGACTCGGTCCTGGTGGATCCAGACTCTCATTTGGCTGATCCTTCTCAACGGCGTCACCACCATGGTCATGCTCGATACGGCGATGACCCCCGAGGCATTGGTCCGGGAGGCTGTTCAGACGTTTCTCCTCGTGGGAGCGACCGCGATCGGTATCGGTGTGGTCCTGAGCATCCAGGGCGCGGTTGTGGGTGAAAAGGAGTTGGGCACCGCCGCGTGGGTCATGTCAAAGCCGGCCTCGCGCGCCTCGTTCGTCCTGGCCAAGCTCCTTGCGAACACTGTGGGCTTTCTCGTGACCGCCGTCGCCATCCCTTCCATCGTGTTCATCGTGGAGGCGAGGTACCTGTTGACCGCGCCGGTCGACTACACGCAGTTTGCTCTTGCTGTCGCCGTGGTGGCTTTGTCCGTGGTTTTCTATGTCGTTCTGACCATTGCCTTGGGTTGCATGTTCAAGGGTCGCGGGCCTGTGGCCGGGATCGGGATTGGCCTGATTCTCGTTGGCCAGTTCTTCAAAGGGATGCTTCCGCTCTCGCTGGTTCTTGTTACGCCCTGGCTGCTGGGTGATGTCGCCAGTTCCGTTGCACTTGCTTCGGCTCCCGACTTCAACCGGATGGTTCCGATCATCGTCACCGCAGGAGCGACCGTGGCCCTTACCTTCGTTGCCGTGTGGCGCTTTGGCCGTGAGGAATTCTGAGGCCCGGATTTCGCCCGAAACCCTCGATCCCCGACCAGCGAACGGATGGGGTCGAGTGGCATACTGGATTGACCCGGTTGCACGACTGGGAGTGAGAGCGGATTTGTCTATGGGCATCACGGTGCCGATACCAGTCGGGCCCGACTCGCCTATTGAGGGGCCGAGCTGGCCCATGCTGTTCTCGCTCGCGGCGGCAGGAGCGCTAGCCGCCGGGTTGTTGATCGTGCTCGCAGGCAGCAACGAAGAGGTTCACCAACCTGGGCTGAGTGCGTTCCTCGCCTGCTGGCTAACGGTCCCATACGTCAGCGCGGGGCTCATCGCTTGGCGCCGGCGACCCGAGAGCCGGCTGGGTGTATTGATGGTGGTGACAGGGTTCGCCACCTTTCTCACGTTCCTCAACTGGTCATCCAACGACCTGGTCTACACCGTCGGGGTCGCTGCGCAGTTCCTGCCGCCCGCCCTTTTACTTCACGTTTTTCTCTCGTTTCCCGGGGGCCGTCTCGTCCAACCGATAGCCCGCGTTCTCGTGATCGCCGCCTACAGCTCCGTGGCCCTGTCGCTGGCGCGCCTGACGATGGGCCAAGGCGGCACCCGGAACGTGATTGCTTTGGCCGACAGGCCAGAGGTCGCCAGCGACTTGCGCGCTGCCCAGCTCATCTTCGTGAGCTTTCTGCTGGTGGCAGGTGTGGTGCTTCTGGTCCTCCGTCGCGGTCGCCAAGGTCGGCCCCTGCGTGCCGCAATGGTGTACCTGGTCGACTCGTTCTCGGTGGCGCTTCTCATGCTCGCCGCCCTGTACCTCATTCAACTATTCGGCTGGACGGGCATCGCGGAAGGGACCAGGTGGATCACTTTCGCATTGATAGGTTTGGCCCCAATCGTGTTCCTGGCAGGGTTGCTCGAGGCAAAACTGGGTAGGGCTTCCGTCGCTGAGTTGCTGGTGGATCTGGGCATTAACCCAGGCCCGGCCGAACTCCAAGAGTCAGTCGCGCGCACGCTCCGGGATTCGTCAGCGAAGTTGGCCTACTGGCTGCCTGAATTCGGTTCGTACGCGGATGTCGACGGTCAGCAGGTGGACGTTGAGGAGGTTCCAGGCCGTGCGGCGACTCCGATCGTGAAAGACGGGGTGCCCGTCGCCGTGCTGCTGCATGACGCCGCCCTGACCGACGAACCGCGGTTGCTAGGGCCGGTGGCTGCGGCCACCGCCATGACGATCCAGAACGCCCAGTTGCAGGTCGAGCTGAAGGCACGCCTGGAGGAACTTCGCGGCTCGAGAATCCGAATCTTTGAAGCGGAACAGCTTGAGCGTCGGCGCCTGGAACGCGACCTCCATGACGGCGCCCAGCAGCGCCTCATCGCCTTGTCGATGAGGCTGGGAGAACTCAGAGATCAGCTAGAAGGGGACACCCTTTTGGTGGCACGGATCGATGCCGCCCGACAGGAGGTGACGGCGAGCCTGGCCGAGCTGCGGGACCTGGCACATGGAATCCATCCCGCCAGTGTCACTGACCATGGTCTGGCGGTTGCGCTCGAATCGGTGACGACTCGCGCCACAGTCCCGGTCGATCTGATCGGGATAACCCAGGATCGGCTGCCGCAGGCCGTCGAGCTCGCTGCCTTCTTCATCGTTTGCGAAGCTCTGTCCAATACCTCCAAGCATGCCCGGGCATCCTCTGCAGTCGTCCAGCTAGACCGGGAATCAACGAACCTCATCGTTGAGGTGAGAGACGACGGGATCGGGGGCGCTTCCCTCGATGCCGGCACTGGCTTGCGAGGTCTCGCCGACCGCGTCGAAGCTCTGGGGGGGCGCCTCAGAATATGGAGCCCTGTGGGCCAAGGAACACGCATTCGCGCGGAGATCCCATGCGCGTGATGATCGCCGAAGACAACGTGCTCTTGCGCGAGGGTCTGATCAGGCTGCTCACCGAGAGAGGCATTGAAGTGGTCGCGACCAGCGGCAATGCCGACAAGCTTTTGGTGCTTGTAAGCGACGATCCGCCCGACGTGGCCATAGTCGATATCCGTCTTCCCCCCACACATACCGACGAGGGCATGAAGGCAGCCCTTCGGATACGGGACGACAACCCGGAAGTTGGCGTCCTGGTGTTGTCCCAATATGTGGAAGTGGGTCTGGCGATGCAACTGCTCGGCGACTCCGCAGCCGGCGCCGGCTATTTGCTTAAGGACCGGGTCAGCAACGTCACGGACTTCATCGACGCCATAGAGCGAGTCGCCAGAGGCGGCTCCGCCATCGACCCGACCATCGTGTCTGCTCTGATCTCCAAGCAAAGAAAAGGAGACCCTCTGGACCGTCTCACCCCCCGTGAGAGCGAGGTCCTGGCATTGATGGCTGAGGGAAGATCGAATCAGGGCATTGCGGACAGCTTCGTCATCACGTTGCGCGCAGTCGAGAAGTATGTGTCGAGCATCTTTAGCAAGCTCGATTTGCCGGCGACGAGCAGCGACTCCAAACGGGTGCTGGCTGTCCTGCTCTACCTACGCGACTGACGATTCGATCGGAGCTGCCTCTTAGAGGTGAGATACCCCTTGCATCTACGGGTCGGTTCGCCCACCACAACAAACGCCAGAAACCCGCCCTGACAAATACCGGCGAGCCGGGTGGATTGGATGCTCGACCTTTGAGATGGTCTTAGTAGGCAGGTTTCGGTTGCTCCAATCAAGAAAGGGATGAGCACATGACTGATATCGAGCTGGTCGAGGTGTCCGAGAACCCAATCCGGCGGTTTGTCAGCGACCATCCGATGGTCACATTCGTGGTGCTGGCCTACGCCTTGTCCTGGATGACAATTCCGTTCTTAGGCGACCCCATCGGAACAGGACCGTTCCTGGCGGCCGTCATCGTGCTGTCTCTTACCCAGGGATGGCCCGGAGTCCGCTCGCTGGGGCGACAGATGATCAAGTGGAGGGTCGGTTGGCGATGGTATGCCTTCGCGATCCTGCTTCCAACGGTCACGGCGGGAGCGGCCGCCGTCATTGCCATTTTGCTCGGCGCCGACACGCCACCGTCGGATCAGGTCGCCCTGTGGGTCGAGATCCCCGTCAACTTTGTCTTGTGGCTCTTGATCCCACTGTTGGGTCCTTGGGAGGAGCCAGGATTCCGTGGATTCGCCCTCACCCGACTCACGAAAACCCAGTCGGTTCTCGTTGCCTCCTTGATCATTGGAGCGATCCATGTGTTCTGGCACATCCCGCTGTTCTTTACCGGTGAGATCCCGGCCAGCGATGTCGTCTGGATTGTCGCCGCCAGCTTCGTCTTTGCCTTCCTGGTGATTCGGAGCGGAGGAAGCGTGCTGCTGGCGATGTTGATGCACGCCGCCAACAACGTGGTATCGGGCGAGTATGTGTCGGCCCTGTTCACTGGTGACGACGTCGTATTGCAAGGCTGGGTGCGAGCCATCATGTGGTGCGTCATCGCCGTCGTCGTGGTCCTCGTGGCCGGGCGGAGTTTCACCACACGGCCCTTGCCTGATCAGTTGCCAGTCGAGCCGGCCCTGGATCGGGCTGGCCACCGGACCCAATCTGATCAAAGGAAGCTGTGATGAGATTCGGAAAGTTGATGCTCGGCCTACTTGGTGGTGTGCTCGCGCTTGTGGCGATAGCCCTGCTGGTTGGAGGAGGGGCCCTGGTGTGGGCCATGGGGACCCATCAGTCTTCTGATGGCTTCCTCATAAGCACGACCGAAGAGGTAGCAACCGGTAGCTATGCCTTGACCTCGAGCCAGTTGGACCTGGGCGCACTTCGGACCGAGTGGGTCCCCACGAACTGGCTGGCGACCATCCAGGTGAATGCTGCCCCCACGGGTGACCCGCCTGTGTTTGTTGGCATTGGCCCCGAGAGCGACGTACGTGCCTATCTGGAAGACGTTGCGCACGCTGAAGTCACCAAGTTCTCCGAGCGGGAGGTGACTTATCGGCACAACGAGGGTGACGCCGTTCCGGCATCGCCGTCTGGCCAGGACTTCTGGGTGGTGTCTAACGAAGGCTCCGGGAGCATCTCCTGGGACATCGAGCCCGGGGACTGGAGGATGGTGATCATGAATGCTGACGCAACTCCAGAAGTCGCCGTCGATGTGTCTCTTGGGGTCAAGACGCCCTGGCTTGCGGTCCTCATGGTCGGGTTGCTCGTCGTAGGGGTCGGCCTGGCGGCCCTGGCCGCGGTCATGATGTTCTTCGGTTTCAGAGTTCCCCGGGCCGCTGCGGCAGAGGTGGCACCATCGGTCGCATCGACAGTTGGCGCTGGGTCAGGATCCATGCATGACACTGCTTGAACGCTAGGTCGACGGGGGAGCCCCGACCCAAGCTGGGCGTTCAGGGTCGAGGATCGACGCACATGCCGATCGGCTCGATCAATGTGAGTGAACCTTTGAGACTGCCGGGGTGATCCGGGAGAAAGGGCCGCAGATGTGCGACGCCGTTGCGATTGCTGCTGGACGCTATAGATCGAGGAGTGGCCGAGTCCTACGGAGCCACTCTCCGGTGGCAGGGAAGGTCCGTTCAGTCCGAGAGACGTGTGAGGTCTACCGTGTCCGCCCAGGTGACCCCGGGGACGAGAGTCGGTGCCGCCTCCGCGCTCTCGAGCTCGATCTCCGTTGGCACCGTCGACGGGGCGGAAGCGTCGAACGAAGGCGTCCTGGCGAGGAACGAGAGGGCTGATGAGAGTCCCGCCCAGGATTCTCGGCTGAGAGCCACGACCCTTCGGATCGTTGCGAGCTCGGGAAGCGCTCCCGCCGTACGGATCATGGGATGGCCACCTCGCCGATGCGGAGAGCGACGGACCGTTCAGCGATGTAGAGGGGCAGGTAGCTGAATGCCTCGGCCTCGTCGACCGCATCCAGATCCCACCAGATCTGGTGGTCTCCCCATTTGCACGATGATGTGGCGACATAGCCGCGCAACGGGCTGTCGAATCCCTTCCAGGCGGCATAGACCGCGGGGCATTCATGTGCGTCGTGCCGATGAACGAGCCTGAACGGGGCCATGAGACCATTGTGTCCCACAACCGGCTAACTCGACATCGGGGAAGGACCCTGATTCCGCACCCTGAACCCTTTTCGAGTTGTCGGGGGTCAGATGTGCAGAATGAGGCGATCGGTCAGACGGATTGACCTGCACGTTCACACACGTCGGCCAGAGCCCGCGCGACTTCTACGCGGGAGGAGACGCCAAGTTTGTTGAAGATGTTGCGCATGTGGGTCTCCACCGTCTTGGTGCTGAGAAAAAGCTCCGCGGCGATCTCACGATTCGTGCGGCGATCGAGAACCAGGTCTGCAACCTCCAATTCTCGCCCGGTCAAAGCCGCCAGACCGGTGCCGTCGGTTTGGCCGGGGCGGCTGCGGCGGTGGACGGCACGTCCGAGCTGGCGGAGCTGGGCATCAACCTGATCCCGGTAGCGCAGCGCCCCGAGGCTCTCGAACCCGATCGCGGCACGCTCCAACTCGAGAATGGCCTCGTCGGACCGACCGGCGCCGGCCAGCGCCCGGCCAGCGAGGGCTCGGGAGGTTGCTGCGTGGACAGGGGCGCCGATCGCTTCGGATCGTTGGATTGCTGATCGTGCTAATTCGACGGCCACTCCGTATTCGCCGCCCTCGATCGCGACTGCTGCGCTGGCGCGATCAGCCATGAGTCCCGGCAGGCCTAGCTCCAGCTCCTTGGCCAGCCTACGCGCCCTCGTCGCGGCCGCCTCCGCTTCACTTCGCCGACCCAGCTCGAGGTTGCATCGGGTCAGCAATTCCAAAAAGTGGGCACGCCAGCCTCCCGCCAGGAGTGGGATCTCCTCCCCTCCGACACTCTCAAGGAGCAGTTCGAGCGCACCTTTGGCGTCGCCTGACTCCAGCAATGTTTGGGCATGGATCGCTCCTGCGAACGCTGTGATCACGCCGTTGTCCACCAAGCGCGCCAGGCGCACACTTTCTGCACCGACGTCCAGTGCAGTCTCGAGGTCACCCGCCATCACCGCCGACAATGCTCGGTTGAACAGGTTCAAGGACAGGCCCTGGGCGTTGTCCACGAGGCGTGCAGCCTCGATGGCATCGTCGAGCACCTCCTCCGATCTTCGCATCTCTCCGGCCATGGCCAGGGACGTTCCGAGGATCGGAGTCAGTATCGGCAGGCGCTGGGTTCGCCCGGTCGCGCGCGCTAGAGCTAGGGCACGCTCACCATGGACACATCCCTCGGCGTGGAGATCGAGATAGAGCTCGGCCGTCGCAAGGTTGCTCAGAGCATCCAGCCGAGCAGTGAGCACCTCATCGCCTGCAGTGTCGATGAGCCGCGCCGCGCGATCATGCATCTCCAGGGCAAGTGCGATCTGACCGGCGAAGGCGGCTCCCATGGTGTGCGCCGCCAGCGCCGCGGCCTGCACAACCTCATTGCCCAAGGTGTCCGCGGCTTCGACGGCGAGACGTCCCCATTCGAGCATTCCCTGATGGTCGGCCAGGTAGAGGCTGGCCGAGGAGAGAGCAATCAAGAGGGAGACGCCCGCCGGGGAGCCTGGGTCGGTCAACTCGTCGTATGCCCGCTTGAGACGGGCTCGGGATTCCCCATGGTGACCCATTAGCTGCTCGAGTTCGGCACATCCGACGATCATCTCCACCCTCACGTCGCCGCCCTCGGTGGCCGTCAAGTCGATGCATTCCTCGAGGGTTGCTAGTGCATCTGTGAAGAGACCAAGGGCAGCTTGGGAAGCCGCCAGTAAGGCCAACAAGTCGACTCGTTGAGCTGCAGGGGCATGTCCGGACAGGAGCCGTAGCGCTGCCATGAACCATCGCATGGCGGTGGTCGGAGCTTGGTTCGCCGCTTCATTTCCCGCCTGGCGCAGCAGGGAGATTGCTTCGGAATCCCCGTATCGGGCCGACTGCTCCACATGGTGCGCTCGCTCTCCCGCCGACGAGCCCCGTTTGGCGAGGGCGTCCACGGCTCGCTGGTGGCATTGGATGCGGACGCTCGGCGCGCAAGATCCGTAGACCGCGCTGCGGACGATGGGATGACGGAATTGGAACCTTCGAGGAACGTCGGTAACCCGCATCATGTCCTTTGCTACCAGCTCATCGAGTTCCTCAAAAACGTCCTTCTCGGAGCGGCCCGACGCCGCGGCCGCAATGTCGATGTCGAACGGATCGCCCACAACGGCGGCGGCTTCGGCCAGGTTCCGGGCGGTCGGTGAAAGAGTTGCCAACTCCGCGGCGATGGCTCTGGCAACGGCAGACGGGACCTCGCGCCCACCCGGCGACTCGGTTTGCCCGGCGGCGGCGGGAGAGCGGGCGAGCTGAAGGGCATAGAACGGGTTTCCTCCGCTCACGTGGTGCAGCTCTTGGGCATCGCCGCCGACCAGCAACCTGACGCTCTCGATCGGTAGTGGTCCCAACTCGACGTTGTGGATGAGGCTCGATGTCTGAACGCTGCGCATCGTTCTTGCCAATGCTGGATCAACTGGTCCCGGTCTCAGGGCCATCGCCACCATGACCTCAGCTTGTGGGGGGTGCCGCAACAGGTATGCGATCAGTTCCAGGGAGGCACCGTCGGCCCACTGAAGATCGTCGAGGATCAGCACCAGCGGTCGGCCCGCCGCCAGCCGCTCGAGCAGCTCGCGAACCGCGTGGTGAACGCGGAATCGCTCCGTCACCGATGCGGGATGCTCTACTGCCTCACCGAGAGCGTGCATCGACGGGAACACCGCGGCCAGGTCGCCCAATCGATCTATAGCCAGACGGTCCAATGCTTGGCGATGGAGCGAGTCCAAATACGCGTCGAGGGCGTCGGTAAAGAGGCCGAACGGAAGCTCCTGGTCGAATTCGGACGCCCTGCCCGCCAGAGTCAGACAACCGCTCCCAACCGCGACCTCTCGTAGCTTCTCGAGCAGGCTCGTCTTGCCTATCCCCGCTTCACCGCTGATGATGACGAAACCTGCGTCGCCGTCGCGGGCGTCGTCTAACACACGTTCCAGCAACTTGACTTCTTGGTCGCGCCCCAAAAGCGCCTCGCGGGCTATGCCCATGGCCCATCTTCTCCTTGTGTTCGGAGGCTACACAGCGCGACCTGGCTGAGCCCCGCACCGAACCTCAAACTTGCTGCTCTATCGGCCCGGCTGACTGCCGGGATCCCGGCAACACGCCAGAAAACCGTCCCTCCGAACACCGGTAGGCAGGGTCGTTGTCCTGAACCCCTCAGGGCAGGATTGGGTGTCGAGATCCCCTGACGATTGGAGCAGTGATGGGCGACAACGAAACCACCTCTGGGAGCCACCGAGCAGCTCAGCTATCGCGTCTGATGATCCTGATGGTGTTTGTGGCGGCCTGCACAACGGGCTCGGGGAACATCGTTACGGAAACAAGGGAAGTAAGTGCCTTCGACCGTGTGGATGTCTCCAGTGGGCTTGCAGTGGAGTTGTTTATCGAGTCCGGGATTCCCACTCGTGTGGTGAGCGTCCACTTCGACGACAACCTCCTAGACAAGATACGCACAGAGGTAGTCGACGGAACGCTGATCATCGAGGCGAACGGCAGCTTCACCGTGACCGGTGCCGGCCGCATGGTGAAAATCGCGGTGCCCTCTCTCACTGCCCTGGCCGTATCCGGTGGAGCCAGTGTCCAGGGTGTCGGTGCGATCGATCAGTTGGCCGTTCAAGCAGACGGAGGGTCGCGGGTCGATCTGAGTGACCTCGTCGTCCAGGGGATGAGTGTCGTCGTTTCCAGTGGTGCCGACCTCGAGGTGACCACCGAGACCTCAATAGAAGGTGAAGTGTCCGGAGGAGCAAGCCTGACTGTCGATGGAGATCCGGTGACCCGGGATCTGGATGTGAGTGGTGGCGGGAACGTCAGCGGATGAGGGCTGGGTCAGTGGCTGATGGCTTCCATCAGCTCCACTCGACCCCGACCCCTGTACGGACGCGCGTCACTGCCATTCGTGTCCTCGGAGTCCGCGACCACCCTGATCGTGAATCCGGTCGCCAAGGTCTTTTCGCGTCCCGTTTCGCGGCCCGACCAGGGTGGTCTAGCGGCAACATGCCTCCGACCCCCGTGGTGTTCTTCTCGCCATCACTGTTCTGGAGACGGCCCGATTGGCTGCTAGACGGTCAGCGGGGCGTGGAGATCAGTGACCACTTCCAATACACGCGGCTCATCACGGGTTGGCAGGTGATGATGGATCTACCTGGAGCCGGTTCGATCCCCCATGGCTACGGCCATCTGTATACCAGGCAGGCCAATGTCGAGGCCTGGATTGCAGTTACACGACCCGACGGCTGGTCGGAGGACGACAAGGAAGAGCTCATCGACTTTCTCGTAGCGTTGGGACCGTCGAATGGGTGAACTCCTCCGCAATCTGGCGATCTTGTTTGTGTTTGCCTGGTTGGCGCGATCTCTGTTGGGCGCCCGGGCGCTGACGTGGCGCAGGACGATCGTCGCCACTCTGATCGGGTTTCTGCTTGGTGCCATAGGCGCCGCGGCCGTCCTCGTGCGCGACCTCAACAACTTCGACGCTTTCGAGACGATCAGGACCGAATTCTTCGCTCTGGCCCTGTTGCTCGCCGTCCCTGCGACGATGGCGGTGATGGTCTTTCTCGAGTTGATGTTCGCCTCGAGGCCGCATCCTCACAACCACCGAAGGTTCCGACCGTTCCGCACCCTGAGACGGTGGTTCAGGATGTGGCTCAGAGGTTTCCAGGTCACCCGAATCGCAGCGCATCATGGGATCGCGCCGCTGCTCGGCCTGAGGCGGGGAGAGGTCTCCGCGCGCACGCCGGCCGAGATCGCCCGACGCACGCGGCTGTCGCTCGAGGAAGCAGGGGGCATGTTCGTGAAGCTGGGACAGCTTCTCGTGACGAGACCCGATCTGCTCCCACCCGAAGCACTGGCGGAGTTGGGTCTTCTCCACGCCGACGTCCCGCCCATCCCCGAGACGCAAGTGAAGGCACTGGTCCTGGAAGAGACCGGGAGCCCTGTGGAGGAGGTGTTCGCCGACATAACGTGGGAGCCGTTGGGATCGGCATCCATCGGCCAGGCCCATGCCGCCCGGCTCCTCGACGGGCGTGAAGTCGTGGTCAAGGTTCGCCGGCCGGGCTTGGAAGAGCGGGTGGAGACCGACCTGGCCATCGTGAGGTGGCTGGCCGGTGTGGCCGAGCGTCGCACCAGCTGGGGCAGGGCCTACAACGTCTGCGACCTGGCATCTGAGTTCTCCAGTGCGCTTCGGGCTGAGCTCCGCTTCGCAGTGGAGGCCCGGCACGCGATCGAAATGGCGAAAGCCTGCGTCAACGACCCGCTCATTCGAATCCCCTCCATCGTCGAGCCGCTTACCACCGATCGCATGCTCGTCATGGAGCGCCTCCACGGAACTCCACTCTCCAAACCGGGTTCTGACGGAGGAACACCAGAGGAGAGACGACGTCTTGCCGATGCGCTTTGCCGGTCGCAGATAGCCGCGATGCTGCGGGGGCGGAGATTCCACGGGGATCCCCATCCGGGAAACGTCCTCTTACTGGAAGACGGCTCGCTGGGCCTCGTCGACTTCGGAATCACCGGTCGGCTCGACACATACGAGCGGGCCTCCGTCTTCGAGACCCTTCTCTCGATGAGACTGGAGCAACCGGCGCTCCTCTACGACGCGCTCATGACGGTTGGTGCCATCGAGGCCGAGCACGACCCCAACGAGGTGGTGCGAGAACTGGCCCAGTTCCTCTCTTCATTGACCGGATCCGGGAACCCAGGGCCCGGTGCGCTGACCGACTTGCTCCGACTCACGACCAGGTTGGGCATGCGTCTTCCACCTTCAACCACGACGATGTTCCGTGCCCTCGCCACCCTCGCCGGCACCCTCGAGACGCTCTCGCCTCGCTACCCGATTCTCGAGGTGACCGCTGAGATCGGCGGGGATGAGATGAAAGAGCGGATGACGCCGACCTCGATCGGCGAATTTGTAACTCAGGAGTGGGCTGAGCTCGGCCCTCTGCTTCGCCGGGCCCCGAGGCATCTCGATCACATCGCCCGCCTCGCCGCAGACGGTCGTCTCACTGGGCGGATCCGGCTCTTCGCCTTTCCCGACGAAGTCAGAGTGCTGGAACGTCTACTCAACCGGGTGGTGCTGACCCTTCTGACGATTGGCCTCGGAGGCATATCGGCCGCTTTGTTGACGTCCGAAGGCGGACCCGAGGTCGCCGGGATCCAGGTTCGTATTTTCGAGCTGCTGGGGTGGGCGACGGCCGCATTCGCAACATTGCTCCTTCTCCGGATCCTCTTGGGCGTCCTCCGCTCAGAGCGAGACTTCGAAGGCAGCTAACGAACCCAAACGTGATCAACGAATTCGGTCGCTCCGACCCTTGCCACCTTCACCCCGGATTCGCGACTGCGGCTGGTGGATCGACGTCAGCACCGTCGTCGGGTCTGGAGAGCGAGGCTTTGGTTTCGAACGTTGACCACCAGGAACTCATAGCCCGAAGGTCGCGGGTTTACTGAAGCCACCAAAACCCTTGATCGTGATGGTTTTGAGGACGCGTTTTGGACGCGAAACACTGCGAAACGGCCACATCTGTCCGTGACTAACCAGCACCGAAAACGCCTGTCACGACTGATGAGTTGGCCATTACCCCCGGTCAGAGCGTTGCGCGGGACTTCCCTCGCACGGAAAGAGCCAGGGGTTCGAATCCCCTCACCTCCACTCCGACATCCCGCCAAAGGGCGCGGAAGCGTGCGCCTTCCCCGATTCGATGACCCGCGTCTCCGGTCTGCCACCGCGTTGTCGCGCCGAGTAGTGTCAATCTTCCAGAGGGAAGGAGCAGACGTGAGGCGCATACTCGTAGTTGCTTTGGCCGCTTCGCTGATGGGTATGGGGGTCCCGGCGGCAACGGGGGCTGCTGGGAGGGACACGGTCACCATTTATCGGGACGACTACGGAGTTCCCCACCTTTACTCGAACTCGGTGACCGCCCTCTTCCATGGGATGGGATACGTGGCCGCCGACGATCGTCTGTGGCAGGCGGAGATTCTGCGTCGGGCCGCCACCGGCACATTGGCCGAAGTGCTCGGCCCCGATGCCCTGGCCGGTGACATCCAAGCTCGGACTTTGTTCGGGCCCGAGTCCCGCCGCACCGAGGCATTCGAAACCTCATCGGCGGAGATGCAACAGATCATCGCTTCCTATGTCGTCGGTATCAACGATCGCCTCGAAGAGGAGACCGCCGCCGGCGGGCTGCCTGTCGAGTTCAGCGCCTTTGGACTCACTCCTGAGCCGTGGGTGGTGGAGGACTCGGTCGCTGTCTTCATGTTGCTCGGCAGTCAGTTCGGTTGGTTTGGTGCCGACGAGCTGAGCACGTTCGCCACCTGGCAACTGCTCCAATCCCGCTTCGGAGCCGACGCTGGGATCGTCTTCGGTGATCTCTTCTGGCTCGACGATCCCGACGCTCCCACCACCGTCCCCGCCACGGGTGCGCTCGGGCGACCGGGTCGCCGCTCGGTTGGTCCACGACCGGAGGTCCCGGCGGCGGCATCGGAGGCCGCCGAGGAGTTCGCCGCCCAGACGGCCGCCGCCGATGAGGCGCTGCGCTTGGCGGGCATCCCCGAAAAGGGTTGGGCCTCCAACGCCATCGTGGTCGCCCCCCGCTTGTCGGCCGACAGCGGAGCCGTGCTGCTGGGTGGCCCGCAGATGGGTTATTCCACCCCGCAGATCAACCACGAAGTGGGACTGCACGGCGCTGGTTTCGAGGTCACCGGGATGACGATCGCCGGCATTCCCTTCGTCCCAATCGGGGTGGGCGACGGATACGCTTGGACCCTCACCTCAGGTGGTTCCGACAACACCGACATTTACGTCGAGGTTCTCAACCCTGCAAATCCCACCCAGTACCTGTTCAATGGTCAGTGGCTCACGCTCGAATGCCGCAACGAGCAGTTCAACCTGGCGGGCTTTCCCACTCCCCACACCGAGACGTTGTGCTCGAGTGTGCACGGCCCGGTGATCGGTGTCCAGGACACCTCGGCTTTCACCCTGAAGAACGTCACCGTCGGAAAGGAGTTGTCCTCGCTCGAAGCCTGGATCGGTCTCAGTCGGGCCAACAACATCCATCAGTTCGCCGCTGACCTGGGCGATGTGGCCTACAACTTCAACGTATTGTATGCCGATCGGGCCGGCAACATCGCTTATTGGCACATCGGCCATATCCCCCTCCGGGCCGCGGGCACCAATCCCTTCTTCCCCTTGTCCGGCACGGGCGAGGCGGAATGGCAGGGAGTGCTGCCTTTCGAGCAGATGCCCCACTCCCGTAACCCCGGCCAGGGCTTTCTGACCAGCTGGAACAACAAGCCCGCCCCCGGCTGGGAGAACTCCTCGGTCAACTTCTGGGCATGGGGCGGCGCCCACCGCGTCAACACCCTCATCAATCAGCTGGAGATGATCCAGCCGGATACGGCCACGGCGGAGACCATCGAAGAGCTGAACCGGATCGGCGGCTGGACCACCGACACCCCCACCGGCACCGCCGACGCCGTGTTCGTCTCGAGCTACCTTGACGACCTGCTCGCCGCCGTTGCCACCAGCGCCGATCCCCGGCTGCCGGGGGTGGTGGCCGAACTCTCCGCATGGAATCTGATGCAGGTCGATGCCGATGGCGACGGCTTTTACGACGATCCCAACGGCGCCATATTCAACGCCTGGTGGTTCGCCCTCTCTTCGGCGGTGTTCGACGAGGTCGCTGACCTCACGGACATCTTCGTGCTCGGCAATCTGGTCGATCGGCTTTTGCGCGGCGAGGAGGCAGCGCTGCCGCTTCAATACGACTACCTGGGAGGGGTGACCGCGGAGGTGGCGGTGACCAATGCTCTGATCGCCGCACTCGATCAGCTCTCGGTCGATTACGGGTCATCGGATCCCGCTCACTGGCGGCAGCCGATCAGCACCATCACCTGGGAGCCGATCGGCGCGGTCGGAGTGCCCGACACCATCTGGATGAACCGCGGCACCTACAACCAGATCGTCCATCTCGGCGGCCGGACGTGGGCGGAGAACGTGATCGCACCCGGACAAAGCGGCGAACCAAGCAGCCCTCACTTTGCCGATCAGCTTCGGCTCTACGCCTCGTGGACCTACAAGGAGATGCGGCTGACCAAGGCCGACCTCAAAGGCCACACCGAATCGGTTGTGGAACTTGAGGTGCCCTGAGACGAGGAGGTCATCCTCGGGGCTCGGTAACTGCCAAGAGTGCGAAGGCCGTTCAGGCTGCTCCCCCCGTTCGGAAATTGGAATCGTGCCGGTAAGTAGAAAGTACGCGTGAGCCTCCCCGGATCGGCATCTCGCATCCTGGTGAATTTGAGTCCCCGATCCGTCAGAGCCCAGGAGATAATCCCTGCCGTGTGTTCGGAGCCTCGTTACTCCCAGTGAATTCCGTCACGGTCCCAGGCGATGAGCCCGCGGAGATCAAGGAAGCTTCTTGTGGCTCGTATACCGAGTCGGTGCGCATCCTCAGTCGCTAGGACGGACACCGACCAGCTGATGGAGATCGCCCTGTCCCGGCTTACCCGCGATCTCACCGAAGAGGAGTGCCAGCTCTATCTCCGGCGGAGTTGCAGCGATGCTTGACAGACTTCCGTTCTCTGTTCGGCATCTCCCCGGCGGTCTCCATTCAGGGTGTTCCAGGACGGGTTTTGGACGCGAAACACTGCGAAACGGCCACATCTGTCCGTGACTAACCAGTACCGAAAACGCCTGTCACTATTGGAGAGTTGGCCATTTGCCCTGGTCAGGGGCTTGCGTGGGACTTCTCTCGCACGGAAGAAGCCAGGAGTTCAAATCTCCTCACCTCCACCACCCGAAAGCCCATACGAAATATGGGCTTTTTGCGGTTCGGCCTGCGAGCCCGATCCTTTTTGTCCGGTAGACTGTCCGTCTGGTGTCCGTCTGGTGTCCGTCTGAGGTTGGGTGCCGACCCCTTCGAGACGTTCCATGGCTGCCTGGTCGAGACTTCGGACAGGTGTCCTAGACGTCGAGGACGATTCGATGTCGTCGGTGCAGAGGGCGGCGCGTTCGCCGAAGCGAAGGCCTGTGTCCCGGTGCGGACGAGGATCTCGGTATCGGTCCTTCACTGGCTCAGCGAGGGAATGCAAGCCATCCTCCCCTACCAGAGCAAATGGCCGAAACCTCAACAACTTCAAGGCATTCGACCCCTCAAGGATGCGCGGTGTCGGCCTCCGATGCTGCTCGAGGCCGGCGACGTTGTCAACGACTTCAGGTGTGGATCTTCTGAGCAGACCGAGTGGCTGCGTCACCATGCTCGTCAAGCGCACGCCGCCGGTACTTCCAAGGTCCTCGTCGTCAATCAGGCCGACAGTTGGCTGGTGGTTGCCTACTACGCCTCGGCGATGGCCAGCATTTCGATCGAGGGCGCGCCTTCGCGGGTCCGCAAAGGCGCGGGACGGTACCCACAGCCAGTGGCGTTGCTTGCCCGCCTTAGTGTGTCCTGGAACCATGAGAGGCGAGGGCTTGGAGCCGGTCTCCTCGCCGACGCCATCGGTTGGACGGCGCAGCTGGGAGCCGAGATCGGATGCCGGGGTTTGCTGGTTTACGCCGAGACGTCGGAGGCCCGGGACTTCTACCTTCAGCTCGTGCCCGAGTTCGAACAGTCACCGACCGAGGAACTCCACCTCGTCCTGCTCATGAAGGACATCCTCAAGACCCTCAGAAACTGAGACTTCGGGGTCGTAATGGCGCGCCCATCGCGCGAGAGGGTGCGATGGGACGGTCAAGAACGCGGAATAACGCGAACCGAAAACCGCCACTGGCCAGGCATTTCGCACGTTACCCCAGGTAAGGGAACGCCCCGCTCGCTCATCACCCGAAGGTCGCGGGTTCAGATCCCGCATGGCGGGGTTCTCCGAGCGTCGGTGGAGCAATCGAAGGAGCATCGTCGGAGTTGAAGAAGTCGTACGGGTGCGAGGTGATAAAGGAGATCCCCGATATAGTCCTCCCGCAAGCGGTGGCTGTGATCGCGGTCGGATTGGTCTCGGAGAGGCCGGCGGAGGCAGTAAGGCATGACTCGTAAGTCGGCGGACGACGATCTGCTTGAGAGACTCCAGCGCGATACCCTCCGGTACTTCCTAGATGAGACCAGCCCTCGGAACGGGTTGGTCCCGGACAACACGCGCGTGGGCTCGCCATCGAGCATCACCGCCGTTGGATTCGCCCTGGCCGCCTACGCCGTTGGGGTGGAGCGCAACGTCATCACTCGCTCCGAAGCCATAGAACGCACGCTCACGACGCTCCGGTTCTTTTGGGATAGCCCACAGAGTGATGAAGTGGACGCGACGGGATACATGGGATTCTTCTATCACTTCCTCGATATGGAGACAGGTCGGCGCGCCTGGGAGTCTGAATTGTCGACGATCGACACGACGTTCCTCCTCGCCGGGGTCCTGACCGCCGCCGCCTACTTTGATCGAGCGACGAGCGCGAGATCCGGACCCTTGCCGATGCGCTGTACCGCCGCGTCGATTGGCAGTGGGCGCAGAACGGTGGTCTCGCGGTCACACACGGGTGGACGCCCGAACGCGGATTTCTGCACCACAGGTGGGAGGGCTACAGCGAGGCGATCCTCCTACACGTGCTGGGGCTGGGATCACCGACGCACCCGCTGCCTGAGACGAGTTACGCCGCATGGACGAGGACGTATCGCTGGAAGAAGCTCTACGGCCATGAATTCCTGTATGCCGGTCCCCTATTCATCCATCAGCTCTCGCACGTCTGGATCGACTTTCGCGGCATCCAGGACGACTATATGCGCGATCGTGGCATCGACTATTTCGAGAACAGCCGCCGCGCCACTCTGGTACAGCAGCAGTACGCGATTCGCAACCCGAGGAGATTCAGCGGTTACGGCGACCTTTGCTGGGGAATCACGGCGAACGACGGGCCCGAGCCGATCACCCGTTTCTATGACTATAGGGCACGCAGCATTCCGTGGGGTCCGGACGACGGAACCATTGCCCCATGGGCGGCGGTCGCATCGCTTCCGTTCGCGCCCGAGATCGTCCTGCCGACTCTCCGATATTTCGACCGAACCTATCCGCAGATGATGGGAGGGTATGGCGTGAGATGCAGCTTCAACCCTACCTTCGGGAACGGAGACACGTATGGTTGGCACTCGGAACGCTACTTCGGGCTCGATCAGGGGCCGATCATCCTGATGATCGAGAACTACCAGTCAGGTCTCCTCTGGCGATGGATGAAGCGTTGTCCCTATCTGATCACGGGATTACGCCGGGCAGGTTTTGACAGCGGTTGGTTGTCAACGACCTCCTGAGTCTCAGGGCGCTCATGACCAGGCGGCGGTGCCTAATGAAGTCTCCACGATATGTGTCGTAAGCGACATCTGGATAGGACATTCCGCCCCGGGTGGGTGAAACCTTGGACGACCACGGGGCATCAATGCCGTCACTCGTAAGAGGCGCTGGCAGGACGCGAGCCTGACGGTGACGTCTCGATCGAGGCGACTGACCGCTTTCTGTCGATGAAAGGCGTCCCGGCCGGCCCGACGTCCGTCCGTTAAATGCGGCAGACCAGACGCGGGACGGTGTCGGAGTCGGCGAAGGGGTCGACGCCGTCGATAAGCACCGTGGGCGAGCCGACGAATCACCGTTGCACTGCCTGGTCGTAGTTGGTCGATCAGCTCGTATTCCATGATCGATCTCGACGTTCCCTCGTGCGTAGGTGGACTTGAAAGGCTTCCGTTCCAGGTCGGATGGACCCTCCTGGACACTGATGGACACCGCTTGGAGATCTACGGATCAGGAGGTTGGGTGTTCGAGTCGCCCCGGGCGCGCCAGGCGAAGCCCCTGCTCAGGCCGGGGTTTCGGCACGCCGCACTCTGCCTGGCGGCTGTCGCCCGACTCCCTCAGACTGCCACGACACGGACCTGAGCTACCGCGCGCAGAAGCTTGCGCTAGGGAACGGGCTGGCCCGGCACCCCGGCTGCCACTTCGAGGACGCCGGGGGTCGGTGCCGGGACGAAGATGGAAAGGTTGACCAGGAACAAGGTCTGTCGGTCGCCCATTCCGGTTCCGAACGCCACCGTGCTCGGCTGGTTGAGGCCTTCGGCGGCGGCGGCCAGGGTGTCGATCGACCCGTCGGTTCGGACCGCCAGCAGCGTGCTCTGGACATTGACGCCGACGTAGATGTCCCCGTGGACATCGAAGGCGATGCCGTCGGCGCCAAGCAATGCCTCCGACTCGGCAAGAACTCCGAGTTCTCCCGCTGTGCCGTTGGGCGCGATCGGGATCGCCGCCAGAAGCCCCTTTTCCGGGTTGGCGACGACCAGCCCGTTGTGACGGAACGCGATACCGTTCGCGCCGATCGGGAACCCGAACCCCAAGGCTCCGGTCCCCTCCAGCAGCGGACCCTCCGCCCACTGCTCCACCGACCCGTCCGTCCCGACCCGGTACACCTTCCCCCCGGCGGTGTCGGTGACGTAGATGTTGCCTCGCTTGTCGAAGGTCAGGTCGTTGGGGAACAGGATCGCCTCGGTCCCCGCCAGCCGCTCGGCGGACCCGTCCGAGTTCACCCGATACACCCCCCGGGTGGACGGATCTGTCAGCCCGGTGGCCAGGTTGAAGCCGCCGGCCGCTACGTAGAGGGTGCCGCCGGCGTCGAGCTTCAGTCCGGCCGGGGCGGCGCCTGGGGGAAGCTGGGCGTGGACCGACTGGGCTCCGCCCTGGTCGATCCGGCGGATCTGGTCTAGCAGGGGCATGCTCACATAGAGGTTGCCGGTCTTGTCGGCGGCTATTCCCTCCGGGAACTCAAGGGCCGCCGGGTCGAAGGCCACCAGGGTTCCGACATGACCAGCTGTCACCGCCGGCGCGGCCATCACAAGCATCAGAGCCGCCAGGCAACCCAAGGTGGCAAGCCGCCCGCCGCGACTCGGTCCACTTCCGTTCCTCATGACCACTCCTCTCGCTTTCGTCGCACCAAGCATGAGTGGTAGCCCTAACGAACCGCTAACTCCTTTGACCGGGCCCGATCGAGGCCGGATTGGGTAGATTCGAAGAGCAGATCTAGTGGAAAGCCGAATCGACTTTCGCATCCTGGGACCCTTGGAGGTCATCGACGGCCAAGGCGCGCCCATCCGGTTGCCGGGTGGGCACGGCCGGTCTCTCTTGGGCATGCTGCTCCTCAACGCTGGCCAGGTGATCTCCACCGATCGCCTGATCGACGAGCTCTGGGGCGAAGAGCCACCGCCGACCGCCACCACCGCATTGCAAGGGCTGGTCTCCCGTCTCCGCAAGGCGCTCGAGCCTTCCGATGACGGCATGCCCAGCGTCATCCAGACCCACCCGCCGGGTTATCTCCTGGCGATCGAGCCCCACCAACTGGACTCGGAGCGGTTTCGACGGGCCCTGAAAGAAGCAGCCGATCGGCCGGCGCTGCAGCGGTCGGAGATACTTCGGCAGGCACTTGATACCTGGCGGGGCCCGGCGCTGATCGATTTCAATTACCAGCCTTTCGCTCAGGCCGAGATCACCGCCCTCGAGGAGCGCCGCCTCGCCGCCCTCGAGGACATGATCGACGCCGATTTGGAGTTGGGCAGGCACGGCGAGGTGGTAGCTGAGCTCGAGACGCTCGTGGCGGAGCATCCGCTCCGGGAGCGGTCCTGGAACCAGCTCATGCTCGCTCTCTACCGTTCCGGCCGCCAGGCGGACGCCCTCGAGGCCTACCGCCGCCTCCGTCGCACGCTGGTGGAGGAACTCGGGATCGAGCCCGGGCGGACGACCCAGGACCTGGAGGGCGCCATCCTGCGACAGGACCCCCAGCTCGACTTTTCGCCGCTCTCACCGGTGGATGCCGCCTCCCCCGACACCGGTACCTGGCTCCCACCCGGACGCAAG
>DATLEZ010000090.1:0-19106 GCA_035525055.1 Acidimicrobiia bacterium
GGGTTCCACTCTTCGGTCAGATCCCGCTTCTGCCGGCGATGCGGGAAGGCGCTGATGTCGGACTACCGGTAGCTCTGGCCGCCCCGGGCAGCGAGGCAGCTACCGCCTTTGATCTGATCGCAGCCGAGATCGAGAAGCGGAAGCCGCGGGTGCGAAGCCACCCGCAGTTGGTGATCAACTCCTAGTCGACTCGGCGACAAAGATGCCGAAACCGGCCAAAACTGCCACCAGGAAGAACAGCAAGAAAGCCAAACCCAGAGCCAAAAGGCAGGTCCCGATGATGCCGGTGATTCTGCCTGCCTGAGCCATGCCCAGTCCTTCGGGCGAGCGGCGTCCTTCGGTGATACCTCGCAATTCGTCGTTTCCCAGCTTCCAGGCGAACGGTCCCAGCAACTGGCACACGACGATCGAGAGAATGCCAAGCACCAGCACTGTGACCGCCTGGCCTTGCTCCGGGTATGGATCCTGGCGAGGTGGTGGAATCGGGTTTGGTGGGACGTCAGTCATGATTGCCTCCTAAACGGGTGGCAGGGTTCCACTTGCCAGCCTCGCGATCCATACCGCCATCAGCAACGCGGCCAAAACCATCACTCCGCCAGTGAACAAGGCTGTGGGGGGTGACTTCCAACCTCGGAGTCTTCTCCCCAATGCCCACACCACGGCGACCACGCTGATGACGACGACCAGTGGCGCGAGCGGGTGATAGCCCACCGACCGTTCCAGGTCTCCCCGGAACATCCACGCAATCGCCCGACTCATACCGCAACCAGGACAGGCCACTCCGGTCAGGAGGGCCATTGGACAGATCGTAAGACCGTCGTCGCTCGGGCTGGCCATGGTCATCAGGCCGAACACGGCGGCGGGAGCGATGGCTAGCCAGTGCAGATGCTGCCTGGCAGAAAGCCGATGGTCGTGACTTAGGATCGTCATCCAGGGAAGTTGTCGATGAAGGGCAATGTCATGGACCCGGCAATAACGAGAAGCCCGAAGATGAGGCCGATGGCCGAAAGTGCAACGCCGACGATTCCGCAGATGCGTCCGGCGTTGGCATTGCCCCGGTTCTCGGGAGGTCGCCGGCCCTCGTCGATGGCCTTCAACTCGTTGTTCCCCATGATCCAGGCGGCGATGCCCAGAAGTCCACAGCAGACAATGCTGAGGATGCCCAACACGAGAATGGTCGTGGCCTGGCTTTGCTCGGGATAGGGGCTCTGGGCAGGGACGGTCATGGCGGTGTTGTCTCCCTCTCGGTTCTGGCCGTGAGCCTAGGGCTCAGATCGAGGCGAGGCCTGTACGGAAGCCTTCGACCATTTCGTCGACGTCGCCATCGGTGAAGATGAGCGGTGGGGATATCTGGAGGCCATTGCCAGCGATGGCCCTGGTTATGACGCCCGCTTTGCGAACGGCGTTAGCGACTCTGGGCGCCAGAGTTGCATCGGAAGGGTCCAACTGCAATGCGGCCATGGCTCCGGTGCCACCGCGGGCCGACACGGCCGGGCCTACGCCGACCAGACTTTCCACCGCTTGGTGGAGGAGACCTTCAAGTTGGAGAGCCCGGTCGAAGACGCCCTCTTCTGTGTAGATCCTGGTGACCGCCAATCCGGCCGCGCAGGCGGCGGCATGGCCGGAGTAGGTGTAACCATGTCGCCAGATCACTCCGGGCTGGTCGTAGAACGGAGCCGCCACCTTGGAGGATGCCACTATTCCGCCGAGTGGCTGATAACCGGCGGTGACGCCTTTGGCGAAGAGGATCAAGTCGGGATCGAGGCCAAAGCGATTGGCTGCGAACCAGTCACCCATCCGGCCGAATCCGGTTATCACCTCGTCGCTGATAAACAGGCCTCCAGCGGCGCGGACCATGTCGCGCACGCTGAGCAGGTAGGCGGTCGGAACCGGGCGCACCCCTCCGGCCCCGATCACCGGCTCACAGAAGATTGCGGCGATGCGTTCGGCCCCGGCATGGTCGATCGCCTTTTCGACGGCTTCGGCGTCGTCGTGAGGAACGAAGACGATGTCGCCAATGAGGTCGCCGTATCCGGTTCGGTTCGGTTCGATTCCGCCGAGCGAAGTCCCGTAGGTGTGCATCCCGTGGTATGCCCAGTCGCGGGCGATGATCACACTCCGCTCGGGATTGCCGGTGAGGGTGTGATAGCGCCGGACCAACTTGGCCGCGGTGTCGACCGCATCCGAGCCCCCGCTGGTGAAGAACACCTTGGAATTGGGGTCAGGGCTGACTGCTGCGATCCGCTCCGCCAGGTCGAGAGTTGGGTGCGTAGCGAAGTCTGTGAACGTGTGATAGGCGAAGAGCTCGGCGAGTTGGCTCCGGACTGCATCGGCGATGTCGAGCCTGCCGTACCCGAGGTTGGCGAACCACAACCCAGCGGTAGCGTCGAGATACCGGTTGCCACTCTCGTCGAAAACCCGACACCCCTCGCCCCGAATGACGACGAACGGGTTGTGCTGGACGACATGCATATCCGCAAACGGATGCCAAAGAGAGGTCATAGAACAGAGGGTAAACCCGTGGAACGAGTCCCAAGACTCAAGCCTCAAGCCCGAGTCCATTTTTTACTTGCGACTTGAGGCTTGAGGCTTGCGACCTGCCCTACGCCGCTCGAACCTCGGCGATCAACCTGGTGAGACTGGCTTTGGCATCTCCGAACAACATCGACGTGTTCGGTGCGTAGAAAAGCTCGTTCTCGATCCCGGCAAAGCCGGTACTCATCCCTCGCTTGAGGACGATCACCCGTTTGGCTTTGTCGGCGTCGATGATCGGCATCCCGTAGATCGGGCTGGCAGGATCGGTCCGTGCGGCCGGGTTGACGACGTCGTTGGCCCCGATGATCAGGGCGACGTCGGCTTCTTCGAAGCGCTCGTTGATCTCATCCATCTCGTACAGGCGGTCATACGGCACGTTGGCTTCCGCTAGAAGGACGTTCATGTGCCCGGGCATCCTGCCCGCCACCGGGTGGATCGCGTAGCGCACCTCTCCACCGTTCTTCTCGATCAGCTCGGCCAGCTCCCGCACCTGATGCTGCGCCTGGGCGACTGCCATCCCGTAACCCGGGACGACGATGACCGAGTGGGCGTAGGCGAGTTGGAGGCCGGCGTCTTCCACTGAGATTTGACTGACCGCGAGCCCCTCGGCGGTTCGAACGGCTCCTTCGGTGACGCTTCCGAACGCGCTGAAGAGGATGTTGAAGAACGAACGGTTCATGGCCTTCGACATCACGATCGAAAGGATGAAGCCGCTGGCCCCGTCGAGGGCCCCCGCGATGATCAAAACCTCGTTTCCGATCGCAAAGCCCGTCGCCGCCGCCGCCAGCCCCGCATACGAGTTCATTAGCGATATCACCACGGGCATGTCCGCCCCTCCGATCGGGAGGACCAGCGACAGCCCGATGATCGAAGCGAGGGCGAGCATCCCGTAAAACGCGAATTCCGCCGTCGGATTGGCCACGACGTAAACGAACAACCCGACGGCAGTTACGCCTAGTGCCAGGTTCACGAAGTTCTGGCCCTTGTAGATCAGGGGGCGGCCGGGGATGAACTCGGCAAGCTTCCCGAAAGCGACGAAGCTGCCGGTTACGGTCAAGGCTCCGAACAGAACTTCGAATCCGAGCGCTGACATTTTGGCGACAGAGATGTCGTGTCCCGCGGTGAGGTCGGTGTAGTACTCGGCAACTCCGACCAGTGCCGCTGCTAGTGCCCCGAACATGTGGGAGAAGGCGATGCGTTGGGGCATCGCCGTCATGGGAACGAACATGCCCAGCGGATAGCCGATGATCGATCCGAGGATCAGGCCGACCGCGATCCATCCGTAACTGATGATCTCGGCTTTGACCAGCGTTCCGATGATCGCGATGAGCATTCCCAACGCCGCCAGACCCATCCCGCGCCGCGCCTGGTCGGGTTTGGTGAGGCTGCGAAGACCAAGGATGAATAGAACCGAGGCGGCCAGGTAGGCGAGTTGGGCTATGAGCTCTCTACTCACGCGTCAGCCTGATCTAGTGGGAGACATTTTGGCGATCGCGTCAGGTCTTGACGGGTGGCACCGCGGGAGCGGTCCGATCGGGCCTCGAGGACCGGAACATTCGAAGCATGCGATCGGTGATCAAGAAACCACCGACGACGTTTGCCATCGCGCAAGTGACAGCGATGACTCCCAGGACCGTAGCCAGAGTGTTGCGGTCCGAGCCGGCGGCCACCAGCGAACCGACCAGCGAGATCCCGGAGATGGCGTTAGTCGCCGCCATCAGAGGTGTGTGCAGCAAGGCCGGGACCCGGGTGATGATCTGATAGCCGACGAATCCGGCCAGCACGAAAACGTAGAGATCGACGATGGACATCTCGGAGCGAGGTTAGAGGCCGAGCTGCTTCCTATGCACAATCCCCACAATTGAACCCAATTCGGGCAAAAGCCGGGCCTTTCGAAACGGGTGGGCCGGCCTACAGTTCCCTGCAATGACGTTTGTGTCCCGTGAACAGGTGTTGGCCGAGGCCCTCGAGATCGTCGGTCAGATCGGGCCCGACGAGCTAACCCGACGGCTGTCGGAGGGGCCCGTGGTATTGATCGACTGCCGGGAGACCAACGAGTTTCCGACGGGCGTGATCCCCGGCGCCCATCTCCTGCCACGGGCCACCCTGGACGACGTCACCGCAGCGGGGATTTCCCCCCAGTCTGAGATCGTCGTCTACTGCGCCAGCGGGGTTCGCTCCCTGGTGGCCGCCCGCAAGCTCCACGACGCCGGCTTCACCAATGCCACCTCGCTGGCCGGGGGCATACAGTTGTGGGGGATGCAGGGCTGGCCCGTGGAGGCTCCGTCCGGCAAGCTCACTGCTGACCAGCGCCAGCGATACGCCCGCCATCTCGTACTGCCCGAGGTAGGAGAGAAGGGTCAGCAGCGTCTGCTCGACTCGAAGGTGGCCATCGTCGGGGCGGGAGGCCTCGGATCGCCTGTTGCCTTGTATCTGGCCGCGGCGGGAGTGGGATATCTCGCCATCATCGACCACGACGTCGTCGACCTTTCGAATCTGCAGCGGCAGATCCTTCACGGTGTAGATCGGGTCGGTCGACCGAAGGTCGAATCTGCCAGCCAGACTATCGCCGGCATCAATCCCGACGTCGAAGTGATAGCCCACCGCGTTCAGCTTCAGGCGTCGAACGTTCTCGAACTGCTCGGCGATTGCGACCTCATCGTGGACGGAGCCGACAACTTCCCGACCCGCTACCTGATCAACGACGCCTCCCTGCACCTGCGGGTTCCGGTTGTCCACGGCTCCATCTTCAGGTTCGAAGGCCAGGCTTCGGTGTTCGTCCCATACTCGGGCCCGTGCTACCGCTGCTTGTTTGCCCAGCCACCGCCGCCCGAGCTCTCGCCCAATTGCGCCGAGGCCGGCGTGTTCGGGGTCCTGCCCGGGATCATCGGCTCGATACAAGCGATGGAGGCGATCAAACTGCTGCTCGGGATCGGCGACCTGCTGGCCGGGCGCCTGCTGATCTACGACGCCCTTGAGCAGGAGTTCTCAACCGTCAGGGTGAAGCGAAACCCGCAGTGCCCTGCCTGCGCCGATCCTGCCAATCCGCCTTCGCTGGTCGACTATGACGCGTCATGCCGACCTGTCGGTGCCAACGGCCGCTAGCTCATCCGAGGTCGACTGCTACCGCCTCGGACCTCCGGTCTTTCATCATCCAACCTGAGATCTCGCCGTCGGAGACGATGAGATAGACCCAGTCGGGCTCATTGGCCAGGGCCAGGTCAGTTTTCGAAGGATGACTCGGCCCGCTGGGATGGGAGTGGAATGCCCCGATGAGGTCCCAGCCATTCGAGGTGGCGTGGCGCCACGAATGAAAGTGCTCAGCGGGTTCGATGGTGAACGAAGTTGGGGACGGGTTCGCATTGGTCAGGGGATAGACGAAGCGGACAGCATCCGTTGTCCCGGCCAGCAGGCCGCAGCACTCCTCAGGCAACGAGAACGCCTCGTGGGATCGAATCGCTTCGGCCGCCGCGGGCGGCAGCAGCAGATGCCTCATGGGAAGAACGGCTCCCCGCGACCGGCGGGGGGAGAATTGAGGAACTCCTCCACCCATCTCGTGCTGGCATCCCAAAGCAACCGCCGCCCGACCTGATCCTGCACCGCCCGGCCCGGATCCTTGAGCCCCTCCGGTGAGACATAGCATCCAGAAGGGAGCGACGGATCAGTAGCTGCTCGCACAAGCGGCAAGGCACCGACTTCCGGGGGAGCCATCCGGCGCGTGGCAATGGCCCTGAACGGTTGGGGGAGACGGCGCCAGAGCCCCGTCGCCACCAGGCCCGGATGCACTGCCAACGACGTCACGTCCGGGTTCCGCTCGGCCAGCTCGACCGACATTGCCGCCATCGCTGCCTTGGAATGGGAGTACTCCCTCCATCCCAAGAAGCTCCGGGTCTTGCCCAGAGCCATGCCAGGGTCGAGCCTGGTCGTCGAGTAGTGCGCGTTCGATGTCACGTTGATAACCCTTGCGATCGCAAGCTTCGCTTCTAGGAGCAGGGATGTGAGGAGAAAGTGGGCGAAATAGTTGACGCCAAACGCGAGCTCGAAACCGTCCTCCGTGACGCCCCGCCTTCCGGCGGTGGCGGCATTGTTGATGAGAATCAGAGCACCCTCACTGCCGGAGCCATCCGCAATGAGGCCGGCTGCAGCCGCGACCGAGGAGAGCCTCTCGAAGTCGGCTGCGACCAAGCGGTGGGCGGCTTCCTGGCCGTCCAGGTCTGCCTGGACGGCTCGATACTTCTCCGGGGATCGGCCGACCAGTATCAGGCCGGCGCCCAGCGATGCCAGGTGGGTTGCAGCCGAACGTCCGATTCCGCTCGAGGCACCGGTGATGATCACTGTCGAACCTGTAAGCGAGCGGCCGCTTGTCGACGGGTCGCCCGTCAAAGCTCGGCCTTGAGAGCCGCGATGAGGACCTGGTATTGGTCGAGATCGTTGTACGGCGCCGCCGAGATCCGCAGGCAGTGCTGCGGCCAGCGGGGCCATGGGAACACCGGGACCTGGATGCGGTGATCGTGGAGCAACCGGAGACCAAGCGGGTCGAGCTGGCCCGACATCTCTTCTTTGCTGTCGGGAAGAGGAACCGCCGCTAGGGAACCGATCATCGAGTCTGGAGCCGGATGCTCGATCGCCAGGAATTCGCACAGCAAGTTCCTGGCGGCGAGGGCCAGGCTCCTGTTGTGGTCCATGGTCCCGGCCAGGCCACCCGAATAGAGCGTGCTCAGAAAGTCGATAGCGGCGGGGACGGCAAGGTGTGGTGTGGGATCGTCGGCGCCCATGTAGTCGAAGAGCAGATGGAACCGGGGGCGATCGGTCCGGGGGTCATTCCAACCGTGGCTTATCACCGGCGGAACCAGCCGCTCACCTAACCCGGACCTGGCCCAGAGGAACCCCGAGCCTTTCGGCGAGCACAACCACTTGTGGCAGTTGCCTGTGTAGTAGGAAGCGCCGAGGCGATCAAGATCGAGGGGAACCATCCCTGGCCCGTGGGCTCCATCCACCATCACAGTGATTCCCCGGGCCTCGAGGGGAGCGACGATGTCCGCGATCGGTAGGACGAGTCCGGTCGGTGAGGTGACGTGGTCGATCAGGACGAAGCGGGTTCGCTCGGTGACGGCCGCCAGGAGCGAGTCGACAACGACGTCAGGGGAGTCGAGAGGAAACGGAACATCGGCGACCACAACTCTCGCGCCCGACCGCGTTGCGGCGTATTCGAGGGCGTTGCGACAGGCGTTGTAAACGTGGTTGATGGTCAGCAGTTCGTCGCCCGGTTGGAAGGGAAGAGACCGCACCACCGCGTTGACGCCCATCGTGGCGTTGGTGATGAAGACGAGATCGGACGGTTCGGCTCCGATCAATGCGCTCAGCCGGGCGCGGGCTTCGTCGAGGGCCAGCTCGAAGGTCTCGAGGACGAAACCGGTCGGGTTCGCCTCCATTAGTCGGCGCCACCGATCTTGCTCGTCGAGCACCGGACGGGGAGTGGCACCGAAAGACCCGTGGTTCAGCTGGACTATCTGAGGATCGAGCAACCAGCTCTTCGAACCTCCTTTTGGCGCGATTTCTTGACCTTTTGGCGCGATTTCTTGACCTTTTGGCGCGGGCATTCGACACCAGGAAAGCAGATCAACGCGCCAAAAACTGTGACGTGGTGCCTAGCGACGCTTCTTGGGATGACGGGACGGGGCCGGTGCTCCGAGTTGGGCGAGCACATCGGAGAAGTCCGGCCCCCAGCAGGGAACGAACTCACATCCGACTGCCTTGACAAGTCGCGAGATCGTGCCGTCCCGCTGATACCAGAAGACTTCCGGGCTGATCGATCCCGGCCCGTCGACGAACCATTGACCGCCGATCTCGATCATCCCGGCGACCGAGGCTGTGATTCTTTCGTCGCTGACCTCGGTGTAGATGAGAGCATCGCGGCAAGGCGCCATCGCCACTGCACCGAAAAGGTTCTTGCGTGATAAGAGGTGGTCGAGGGCCAGGAGGACGCTCGAAGCGAAGAAGTTGGCGCGGACCCAGACGATCTTGCTGTCGCCCCGGGCCAGGATCCTGCGCTCTCTGGGCTCGTCCCAGATCGTTTGCTGGCGGGCGTCCTTGAAAGCACGGTCGGGTGAGACCCCCCAGGACTCGATCTGAGCCGGGGACACAGTGATGCAGCCGACATCGTTGCGCATCATCAGGACTTCATCGAGGCCGTCGCAGATTCGCCGATAGGCGGCCCAGCCAGGTTCGGAACCGTCGGCACTCAACCGAACTCTGAGATTGGGGCCGGCCTGTTCGTAGTCAGCCGGGAACTCCGGGCTGATTGCTCCCAGCATCGCCAACCGTTCGCCGATTCGCTCGATCCATTCGCTCTCGGGGATGGCCGCCAGCTCCTGAGCGAGGTTCACGAGGCCGTACACGCCCCCACGGCGGTCCCGTACCGCCCACCCGCCCTCCAGTACTTCGACATTGTCTCTTCCAAGGTGATCGAGGACGATGGATAACAACTGTTCGTGTTGGGTGGTGCTGATTGACGGCATCGGTCATGTGTACCTTGCAAGAGCTTGCGTTACAAGGGTCTTGGCCCGGTTAGCTTCATCGCAGATGGATAGAGCCCAATTGGATAAAGCACAGATCGATGGGATTCTGATTGCGGCCGAGGCAGCGCTCGCTTCAGGCGCCAAGGTCGATCTCGGTCCTCTGGGGTTCTGGAAAGCCGTCACCGCCGTGAAGAAACAACCCGAAATGGTCGAGCTGTTTGCCGATCGTGTCGGGGAGATCGACCGCGAGGCGTTCGAGCGGTGGGCCCTGCTTAGGCTTCCGACCTGGCTTGGAACGAGCCTGGCGATTGTCGCAACTGCCGGCGGATCAGCGTTGATCGGCTGGTCAGGGGGCCAGGACGAAGTCGCTCAGGGCCTCGGTCTGCTGGTCGGCACCGTCGTCTTTCTCACCGCGACTCACAGTCTCGCTCACCTGTTGGTGGCTCGAATCCAGGGAATGAGGGTCATCTGTTGGTTCGTCGGATCCGTCCGCAGACCCACGCCCGGGATCAAGATCGACTACGCCACCTATCTTCGAACTCCAGCCGTACCACGGGCCTGGATGCACGCATCAGGCGCCATCTTCTCCAAGGTTGTCCCGCTGGTCGGGCTCGGAGTCGGCTGGGCGATGGCGGCTCCTAATTGGGCATTGGTTGTTCTGGGTGTGCTCGGAGTGGGCCAGATTGTCACCGACGTGCTCTGGTCGACGAAGTCTTCTGACTGGAAAAAGTTCAAACGGGAGATGGCCTTCGCCCGGGTCGGCTAAACACCAACCGATGCCCATTCCGGTGGTCTTTCCCGACAAACATGTCCTCCACGTTCCCGACGGTGAGATCTGGGTCGGAGTTCGGATCGTAGGAACCGAGTTGCCGTCGCGGGGAGAGGTGATCGCCGCGGCACTTCGGAAGAGGGGCTACTCGCTCATCGCTCCCGAGCCCATTTCCCTGACCGATCTCGCTGCTGTGCACACTCCCGACCTCGTCGACTTTCTGCGCACGGCCTGGGATCGTTGGAAAGCGTCCTCGTATCCGGCGGATCCCGGTCAGGATCGGGTGGTCCCATATGCGTTTCCCCTGACCGACATGACCTCGGGCCGGCGCCCGCGAAAGCCGGCTTCGGTTGGCGCCCTCACCGGCATGTTTGCGATGGACACCATGACCCTGATCGGACCGGGCACCTGGGAGGCAGCGGAACACGCAGCGGCGGCCGCTTTGACCGCGGCCGCGATGGTGGCGGCAGGTTCGGCCGCTGTCTACGCCGCAGTGCGGCCGCCCGGACATCATGCCGGGACCTCCTTCTACGGCGGGGCCTGTTACCTCAACAACGCGGCTCTGGCTGCCCGGAGGCTGGTCGATCGAGGTCTCGGTCCCGTCGTGGTGATCGATATCGACGCCCACCATGGCAACGGGACGCAGCAGATCTTCTACGAGACAGAGGCCGTGCGATACGGATCGGTCCATATTGATCCCGCGGCTGGCTATTTTCCTCACTGGCTCGGATTCGCCGACGAGGTCGGAGACGGAGAAGGGCGCGGCGCCAACCTCAATTTGGCTATGGATCCTGGAACCGGTGACGAAGCATGGCTCGGAGGTGTCGGCCGATTGGCTTCCTTCGGCGACGGTGCCAGGTCGATGGTGGTCTCGCTGGGGGTCGATGCCTGGAAGGACGACCCCGAGAGCCCGCTGCGGGTATCGATCGATGGATACACCCGGGCAGGGTCCATGCTCGGCCAGATGGGGATTCCGACTGTGATCGTGCAGGAGGGCGGCTACGACCTCGATGCCCTCGGTGATCTTGTGGCCGGGTTTCTCGACGGGTTCCAACGCGGGTGATAATGCCGCGTGGCTGAACAATCCAACGATGGATCGAAGCGCGCCTCGACCGGGGTCCTAATCGCGATCGGCGTTGTGACCGGAGTTCTGGCCGGTCTCCTCGGGGTCGGCGGAGGGATCATCATGGTCCCTGCCCTGGTTGCTGTTGGGTTCAACCGGCACCGCGCCACGGCATCATCGCTGGCGGCGATCCTTCTAATCGCGGTCGCCGGTGCGATCGCATTCGGCGCCGCCGGGGACGTCGACATCCCGACCGGGGTATTCCTCGGTCTCGGAGGCTTGCTCGGTTCCACCGTCGGCGCTCATTGGATGAACCGTCTTTCGGGCCGCACCCTCGCCCGGATCTTCGGAGTGGTCTTGCTGGTGGCGGGGATCCGCATGACGATCGGCGGGGGCGTCGAAGGGGGGTTCGAGCCCGCCCCGGTCATGTCGTTCGCGCTCGAACTGCTGATCGGCGCCCTCACCGGAATCCTTTCCGGCCTCGCCGGCATCGGCGGTGGCATCGTCATGATCCCGGCGATGGTGCTGCTCCTGGGAATCGACCAGCACACCGCCGAAGGCACGTCGCTGGTCGCCATGCTCTTCACTGCTGCTGCCGGAACCAGGGTCAACGTCGCGAACCATCACGTCGACTGGCGGGCGATGTGGATCCTCGGAGCCGCCGGCGCCATCGTCGCCCCGCTCTCGGCTGTCGCCGCCCAGCAAATACCAGCCGACACTCTCGGCCGCATATTCGGAGTCTTTGTGATCGTGAATGCGGTACGGACGCTCTGGAAAAGCCGAGCCGCGCCAAATTAGGGCGCGCGGGGGTCTTCTTTCCCGTTTCGCGCCAAAACGAAGGGCTACTCGGTTTTCTTCAACTCCAGCGCCGCCGAGTTCATGCAGTAACGCAGACCCTCGGGACCTGGTCCGTCCGGAAAGACGTGACCCAGATGACCGCCGCAGCGGGCACACATCACCTCGGTCCTCACCATGCCGTAAGCCGAGTCGGTCTCGGTGGCGACGCCCTCTGTCGAGAGCAGACGGGTAAAGCTGGGCCACCCGGTCCCGGAGTCGAACTTGTCCTTCGAGTCGAAGAGCTCGGCCCCGCAACCGGCGCAGACGTACTGCCCCGGGTCCTTCGAGTTCCAATACCGGCCGGTGAAGGCGCGCTCGGTCCCGGCCTCTCGCAGCACGTGGTACTGCTCGGGTGTCAATCGCTCCCGCCATTCCTGGTCAGTGAGCTGTTCCATGTTTCTCCTAATTTCGTCGAACTCTGGTTCAACAACCGGGCGTCAGCGAAAGTTCCCGTCTCAGGTCGGTTCCAGGGCAACCACGGGGATCCGGCGGTTGGTTCGGGTCCGGTACTCGCCGTAGCTTTCGTTGATGTCGTCGATGAACCGCTGATAAAGATTGTCCCGCTCGGGGTCTTGCACCTCGCGGGCGAGGATCGGGACCGTCCGACCAGCGATCATCAATTCGGCCTTGGGTTGGGCGACGAGGTTGAGCCACCAGGTGGGGTCCCGGTCCTCTCCGGCGTTACAGCCCACGACGATCCAGCGGCCGCCATCCTCGAGGTAGGTGAGAGCCACGGGCCGCGGCTCGCCCGATTTCCGCCCGACGGTGATGAGCAGAAGCTGCTTACCCGGCCCCATCCGTTGACCGAGGCGGCCGCGGCTCGCCTTCAAGATCCTCCGGTGAATCCTCCAGAAAGCCCGGAGGGCGCTGCTCCTGCGAACGGCCGCCATCAGGTCACCTCGGCGCCGGACTCCCGAATCTCGGCGACGGCCGCTTCACCGTCACCCGGCGCGATTTCGACGGCCGCCGTCAATCGCAAGGGAACCAGCGTTCGATAGCCAAGCCGGGCGGCATCGACGGCTGTCGCCTTGACGCAGTAGTCGAGGGCGAGGCCCGCCACCACCACCGACTCGACCTTTGCTTCCTGCATCAGAGTTTCGAGTTCGGTTGCGACCTCGGTGCCATCGACGGGGTCGCGCATGCTGAAGCCGGAGTAACCGTCCTCGCCGTTGGCGCCTTTGCGAACCACCTTGCCGGCCTGGACCAGCGCGTGGTGAAACTCGGCCCCCCACGTCCCGGCCACACAGTGCACTGGCCAGATCCCCCCGTACTTCTTGAAGTGGGCGGTCTTCTCGGGATGCCAGTCCTGCGTGTAGAAAACAGGTGAACCGGCCTTGCGCGCTCCAGCGATCGCACCGTTGACTGCCCCGATCACGGCTTCCCCTCCCGTGACAAAGAGCGACCCTTCGGGGTCGGCGAAGTCGTTCTGGCAGTCGACGACGATCAGGGCGGTTAGTGGAGTCCAATCAATCATGGGCACTTCCATCACTGCCTCGCTGTGAATGAGACCTTGACGACCAGAACGAGGTTAGATAGCCCGATGCAAAGTCTCGCCGGGGATGTCCTCCTGACCGACCAGTACCAGCTCACGATGGGCCAGGTCTACTTTCGCGAGGGTCTGCACGAGCATCGAGCCCGGTTCGAGCACTTCTTCCGCAGCAACCCTGACTACGGGGGTCATCAAGCCGGGTATGCCGTCACCGCCGGGATGAGAACGTTTCTCGACTGGCTGACTACGGCCCGCTTCGACTCGTCCGAGATCGAGCGACTGGCCGCCCATCCGTCCGGCAGCGGCGGGAAGTTGTTCTCAAAGGACTATCTGGACTGGCTCGCCGCCAACGGCGACTTCGAATCCTTGACGATCACGGCGATTCCCGAAGGACGGGTGGTTCATCCCGGGATTCCGCTGACGATGGTGGAAGGTCCCCTCATCCTCGCTCAGTTGATCGAGACGGCCCTGTTGAACCATCTCAACTTCGAGACGCTGATCGCTACCAAAGCCTCACGTATCTGGGAGGCGGCCCGGGGCGGAACGGTCTTCGAGTTCGGCACGAGAAGGGCTCAGGGCTCGGGCGCTCACTCCGTCGTTCGGGCTGCCCTGATCGGAGGGGCGGCCGGATCTTCGCTGATGGGCCGTTCCTACGAACTGGGGTTCATTCCCGTCGGAACCCATGCCCACTCAATTGTGCAGGCGTTCATGGCCCTTGGCATGGGCGAGCTGGGGGCGTTCAAGGCCTATGCCGAGGTTTATCCCGACGATTGCCTGCTTCTGGTCGACACCATCGACACGCTTGATTCGGGCATGCCGAATGCGATAACAGTCTTCGAGGAGCTCAGGAAGGCGGGGCACCGGCCCGTTGGAATCCGGCTCGACTCAGGCGACCTCGCTCACCTCGCGGTCCGTTCCGCCGAGATGTTGAACGCGGCCGGCTTCGACGACACTTCGATCGTCCTCTCCTCGGAGCTGGATGAGATCACCATCTGGCAGATCATCGAGCAGATCCTTGATGAGGCTCCGCGCTACGGCGTCACAGGGGAGTCCGTGATCAACAGGCTCGTCTATGGCGTTGGGTCTCGGCTCGCCACCTCGCAGGGGGACCCGTATCTCGACGGCGTTTACAAGCTCGCCGCCATCGAAGAGAGAGGTGAGTGGAGACCGGCGATCAAGGTCTCAGATACACCTGCCAAGGTGATGACTCCTGGTGCCAAACGCTCATGGCGGGTTTACGACCAGCGCGGCTTCGCCACTGCCGACCTGATGGCTCTCGACAGCGAAACGCCGGCGGCCCCTCTCGAACTGCACCACGTGAGCCAGATCGGGGTGATCAGGCATCTTCCGGTCGAGCGGGTGAGCGCGATCGAGGAACTCGCCGAACCGGTCTCAACCTCCGATCTGCCCACACCCCATGAAGAGATCGTCATGGCCCAGAAGCGGAGGCTGGCCGATCTCGAGCGGCTCGATCCGGGTGTCCGCCGACTGGTCAACCCGCACGTCTATCACGTGTCGCTGACGCCCGAACTGGCGAAGCTCAAGCATGAAATGATCAGCCGCCACTCCGTTTGAACGGAGTGACGGCTGATCTGGCGCGGTCAGAACGAGTGCGCTGGCTTCAGAACGATCCGAAGGGATCGGGCGGCGGTGGAAGCTCACTCTCGTCCTGCCGCTTGCGAAGGGCAGGAGCTATGAGAGCGAGGCCGACCAGGACCACCAGCACCGGAAGTGCCCAGCCGAAGAGGTTCCGAAATCCGTTGCTGAGGTCGAACGGTTCTGCCGGTATGAGAAACAGCAGGCCAAGTCCGGTCAGCACGAACCCCCCGATCAGGGACCACGGGTCTAGTTGATGTCGTTTCATTCGCGTTCTCCTTGGATAAGAGTGATGTCGCCTTCGATGCTTTGAATGTCAAGTTCGATGATCGGGGTTTCGCTGGTGATCGAATCGGCTCGGACCGAGCCTCCCCGATCGACCTGGTCCTCACCGAACAGGTCGACGACTCCCAGGTCGGTGCGTGCCGACACGCGGTAGGAGGTGTCTACCGGCAGGATGATCGTTATGTCGCCGATATCGGAAGCCACTTCGATCGCCCGATCCTCAGTGAGGAATAGTCCTTCCAGGTCGAGTGTGATGTCGCCCTGGATGGTGGTGTAGGAGTCCTCGAGACCTTCGGTCGAGTTGACCTTGACCACCAGGTCACCGATCCCAGCCAGCTCGATAGCTGACTCGCCGTCGAAGAGCCGGTTGTCGTCGCTCTCGACGACGATGCGCCCCATTCCCACCTCGAGAGTCGCTACAACAGTTCCCAGTCCGGAACCTCCGATGTTGTAGGTCCGGTCGATCCCGAAACCACCCTGCGAGCCAGCGACCGTGGCGAACTCTCCTATGCCGACATCACCCCTCGCCTCGACGGCAACGCCTTCCGGGACCCGAAGTTCCAATTCACCGACGCCGACCTCTGCGATGAAGGTGATGGTTTGGCCGCTCCATGGCAGATCGGTCAAGTCGATGACCAGTTCGCCGGCGCCCCTCTCGTAGGTTGCGGCCAGACCTGCGAAGTCGGTCGGGCGAACCACCTGGGGGGTTTCCCAGGTGCCGTCGAACGCATCGGCGATCGAGGTCCCGACCATGACTGGTACCAGCAGCAATGCGAAGGGGATCAACCATCGCGCCCTTCCAAAGTAGGTCCCGACCAGGACTCCAAGTCCGAGGGTCACGACCGCCAATGCGAAGTAGTGACGCGGGTCGGCATCGATCGAGGTTGCCACACGGTCGATGGCGGCCAGCAGCCCGAGGGCGATGATGGTCACACCGACCGTGATCTGGCCAAGCGGTGACGGTGGCGTCCTTGGCTTGACCACGACGGGCGCGATGGGTTGGGTAATGGTGGGAGAGTCGTAGTTGGATGACATGGCGTTGATGGTCTCCGTACTGGTTGGTTTGGCTGTCTTGTCCGGATCCGGCTTCCAGTTGATCCCGGGCAGGTCACCCCGGTACAACAGGATCCCGATCACCAGGAGAGCTGTAGGGAAGAGGAGGCCGCCGTCGAAGAACGGGAAGTTGCTGAAGAGAATCGCGGCCGCGATCAACACGAACACGACTCCTATCCAGGGCCTGGTGCTGTTGGCCTGGTTGGCCCACTTCTGCCCGACCGACTCGGCCTGGCCTTCCTCGGGCATCAGCAGCCAGGCGGCGATGTAGAGGAGGATTCCGCTACCGCCGCCGAACGAGAGCACAAGAAAGGCAAGTCGGATGACCCATCGGTCGACCCCGACGCGGTCGGCGATTCCCGCCGCGACGCCGGCCACCATTCGACCTTCTCTGGGCCGCCGTAGTTCCGTGGTGGAGTGGGCCGACCTGCTCCAGGAAGGCCCCGATGACCCAGGGTTTTGCGACCCAGGGGTTTCGGGCCCAGGGGTTTCGGGTTCGAGGTCCGGTGCAATTGGGTCCGGTGCACCTGATTCTGACCGGGAAGATTGCGGTTCCCCCTCGATGGGTGTTTCTGTTGTGTTTGCCATGAGAAGAATGCTGCGGATCGGCCCGGTTGTTGTCCATCGGGGACCTCCCCACTCCGACCCTCGCATGGCGGGGCGGGTTCAGGGATGCTCCTCATTGCGGGTGAGGGCGAGGTACTGCCAACATCATGAGTGCATATGACGACTCCCGACCAGGCTGAAATCAAAGTCGATCCCTGGGCAACACGTCTCGCCCTGTTCAGGCGTCGCCAGGACAGGGTGGTCGCCGGGGTGGCCGGGGGACTGGCGGATCGTCTCGGCGTGGGCGATGTCTACGTCCGCGCCGCTTTCGCCACTCTCGCCACCATGTGGGGACTGGGCATCGTCATTTATGTGGTTCTTTGGCGTCTGACCCTCGACGTTGAAGATGACCGGCCCCCCCGGCCGATCGACTCCAGGCAGCGGATCGGCCTGACTCTGGCCTTCATCGGCGGTCTGTGGATCCTGACGGGGATGGGCCTGGTCCTCGACGGCTTCGCGACGGCGGTCGTATTCACGCTGTCTTTTGGGACGGCAGCCCTGTGGGACCGCTCCGAGTCGCCGTCGCTGGCGCGGATCATCCTCCCCGATGGCGGCGGCGGCCGGTCGGTGGTTCGCTTGATTGGAGGGATGGTCCTCGTGATCGGTGGGCTCGGCCTGCTGTTCAGCTCCGTGTCAGCCATCTCCCAGATCGGGTTCACCCTTTTGGCGGTGGCGGTCACGGTGGCGGGGTTGGTCCTCGCATTCGGACCGTGGATGTACCGAATGGCCGCGGACCTCGGACAGGAGCGTCGGGAGCGGGTGCGTCAAGAAGAACGAGCCGAAGTGGCCGCGCACCTCCACGACTCTGTGCTGCAAACCCTGGCCTTGATCCAGCGAAGCGAGGACCCCCGCAAGATGGCTTCACTTGCTCGGTCGCAAGAACGAGAACTGCGAAGCTGGCTGTACGGTCGCGCTCCGGTTCCGGGTGAGGACTTGCTGTCCACTGCCCTCGAAGGGGCGGTGGCCAAAGTCGAGGATGAACGTCACGTCGCCATCGACCTGGTCAAGGTCGGTGATGCCACACTCGATGACAAAGGCCGCGCTCTGATCGGTGCCGCTACGGAGGCATTGATCAATGCCGCCCAACACAGCGGAGCGGGCAGGATCTCGATATTCCTCGAGATTGACGGCGACACCGCCGACGTGTGGGTCACCGATCAGGGGAAGGGATTCGATCAGAAGACGGTGCCGCCGGATCGCCGGGGACTGGCCGACTCGGTGTTCGGCCGCATGTCCCGTCACGGTGGCAGCGCCGACGTGGAGAGCCGGCCCGGTGAAGGCACTGAGGTCCATTTGATCATGCCCGGAGTCAAGGCGATCGGGGTCCAGCCGTGACCCGTCTCTTCCTGGTCGACGACCACCAACTCTTCCTGGCCGGGGTCAAGGCCGAGCTCGAGGGCAAAGCCGAGATCGTCGGGATCGCATCCGACGTCGACGAGGCCATCACCGAGATAAGGCGCACGCGTCCCGACGTGGTCTTGATCGACGTCCATATGCCGGGAGGCGGTGGTCTCGCGGTCATCGGGGCACTCTCCGAAACGAATCCCGATATCAAGTTCCTGGCGTTGTCGGTTTCGGACGCGGCCGAGGATGTCATCGCAATGATCCGGGCCGGAGCCCGCGGCTATGTCACCAAGACGATAAGCGCCGACGACCTGGCCGAGGCTATCGACCGGATCAAGGCCGGCGACGCGGTGTTCTCACCGCGACTGGCTGGGTTCGTCCTCGATGCCTTTGCCGGCGGCCTGCCGGTTCCGATCGACGAAGAACTCGATCAACTAACGGCGCGCGAACGTGAGGTCCTTCGACTGATCGCCCGTGGCTTCGCTTACAAGCAAGTGGCCTCGCGGTTGAATCTCTCGGTCAAGACCGTGGAGACCCACGTCTCAGCAGTGCTGCGGAAGCTGCAACTCTCCAACCGTCACGAGTTGGCGAGATGGGCGTCGGACCGCAGGATCGTCTAGTCGCGTTTACGAGGCGACCGCCACGGGTACCGACCGCCGGATGATCTCGATGCGCGAAAACCAAGCCGATCCTTCCAGTCTGATGACCGGGGCGTCATCGGCGGTGTCCTCGACGGACAGGTTGAATCTGGTTCCCCGGGGCTTGACCGTGTTCACCACTTCCCAGCCCGGAGGGGTGACAATTCGGAGCGAGCCCCCGAACATCATGACTGAAATCTCGATCCCGGTTGGGGCCGGGTGGACTCGCCTTAAGTCGAGTTCGACAGCGGCGACAGTCACCAGAATCGTGGCGCCGATAAAGGGCTTGGCACGCATGCGGATGCGGCGACGGGCCGCTACTGCGGCGAGATCGATCTCGTCATGGTCCCGGTTCGATCGGTCCTTGAAAACG
>DATLEZ010000091.1:0-6329 GCA_035525055.1 Acidimicrobiia bacterium
TCCGGTGAAGCTTGTCGGCAACGTGATGTCCACCGGGTCGAGACCATTGACGACGATGCGAAACTGGTTGTGGGTGGGATCGATGAGGTCGTCGACATCGAGCAGGGCCCCTCCGGGGTCTTCGAGCGGGCCGCTTCTCGACGTTGCTGGGGCCAACCCGTTCAGGGTCGCGTCGTTCACCGTCCGCTCGACCGTCACCAGATCCGAGATGCCGTTGACGACGTCTTCCGCCCAGCGGGCGTCTTGGGAGTTCATGCTGAGGTTGGGGAACTCCTCGACGCGGTCGGGTGCCGTCGCCTCCGGCTGCTGATATGAGATCGTCAAGTTGAAGTTGGACCCGGCGATACGGGCGCCGTGACTGACCGCCAACCTGATGTTGTTGCCGTCGGCTCCCTCGTCGACTGCGACCACCCGCAGGACGTTTGCGCCGTCGTTGGTCAGGTTGCGTTCGGCCGTCGCAGGGTTCTTTGCGATTCGAACGATGAACGCCACGCCGCCGCCGTTCGAATAGAACTGACGCACCGCGTATGACATCTCGGAATCGGAGGCGAGCCCACCGAACCGCCGCTCGTAGTCAGCGAAGCTGGTGATGCGCACCGCCTTGTTGAGCGGTCCGCGTTTTGCGGCCCCGGTGAACGCCGTGATAGAGGTGCCCACTCCGGTGATCGTGCGGACGCCGCTCGGGATTTCGGATATGTACACACCAGGAAAGGTGGGTGTAGTGGTCATCTTGTCCCCTTTGACGACTGACGGTGACGAGCGGAGACCGTCTCCGATCTTCGCTGTGGGCGATTATCGAACGGGCTCCGTCATCGACCCGTCACGGCAGCGTCACCATCGCCGGGACGTGAGACCGCCTCATCAGCGACTCGATAAGTTGAACCATCCTGGGGGAGGGGTCGAGGTTGAGCTCGGCCTTGAGGCGGGCTGCGAAGTTTGCGTAGTGTCGCACCGCCTCGGAGAGGTTTCCCTCCGCAGCGTGTATCTCGATGACGACTCGGTGTGCGCTCTCCCTCAGCTCGTCGCAGCGCACTGCGGTGAGAGCCGTCTCCAGGGCGTCGGTGAACTTCTCTCTCGCTGCCTGGTGCCGTGCCAAAGCCTCGAGTCCATGGAGCCGGAGCTGACGTGCGCGCTCTCGTTCGGCTATCACCCAGTCGTCGTACCAACCTGGAAGGAGGTCGAGCTTGAGCAACTCGTCGACTCCTGCAGTGTCGCTCCATTCTCCGTTGACGAGCTCTCGGACACCGGTCGCCATCATCTGCAGGTCGACTGTGGTTCCAGGTGAAAGTCGGATCGCCCGGTTGTCACATATGATCAGGTGGCTCTCTCGTCGCCGGATCCTCCACAGTGCGGTTCGGAGGCTGGCTGCTGCCTCGGTCTGAGATGAATCCGGCCAAAGTGTGCCCGCCACCAGTTCTCGCTCTCTCGGCCGATCATCGAGCGCCAGGAGGGCCAGCACTCTTTGTGCAGTGGGCGCCAAGTCGACGGTCGACCCGTTGACGCTTACCGAGAAACAACCCAGTACGTGTACGACGACCTCGCTGGTCGGATCACCCTTCAACCCCCGGTGGCCTGCTAACTCCCTCATCAGTTGTCCCGTCGCTGCGCCCAGCCACCCCGGGTTGCGAACCTAGCAACAATCGGGCCACTCGTGGACGGTCGGTACCGGGGTCGCGCCGATGGATACTCGGCGACGGGTGATGTAACTGGATGGACGCGACCTGTTCATCACCGCCAAACCGCTGCCACTAGTCCTTGGCGTACGGCCAGCTCGCCATCGCGGGATAGACAATATTGGACATTGGAAGGTCTCGACGAAGGCTTCGAACCGGTGCAGTCAATTGAGGTTCGTACAAGGCCCTTGGCCGGGAAGAAGGGACCGGGTGTTCGTGTTGAGAGGACGCTGTCGGGTTTGAAGCCTGTTTGACCCCCACCAGCCGGATCGCCCAAATCCCTAACAACCACGGGCATCCGGCCATCACCGCAGCTGGTTCGATCCGCCCACTCTCTGTGGTGGCGCTAGGCGAGTTTCGCCCAGGTTGCGCGGGTTGCATGGGCGGTTTCTGTAGCCTCCAGCACCACGGCCTTGCCGAAGGTCCGGGGATCCGTACTCGGAACGGTTTCGATTGCGGCGGCTGCGGCTTCGGGCCATTCGGCCGAAGACGCGGAGCCAGTTTCGACGACCTCAGTCTTGGTTCATGCGGATTGGCGTAACCATCGACCGTTCAATCCGCGCCTTCCAGTGCTCTCCACGTCGCCTCGTCGACCTCACCGGTCTCGGGCAGGCCCTTCTGCTTCTGGAGTGCGCGGACTGAAATGGCGAATTTCGAACCGGCCACTCCGTCCACGCCACCCGGGTTCACGGGTGAGTAAGCGGTGAGCAGTCCTTGCGCCCGACGAACATCCGGGTGGAAGTCGTTCTTCTGTTGAGAGACCGTAACGCGGCCTATCTCAAATTTGATGTTCGCCTTCTGTTGAGCCGGAGGTCTCGGTTTTACCGCGCCTCCGGTTCGGGCCTCCTCCACCCACTCGCGAAACTTGTCCATGTCCATCGAGTGAGGATCGGGTTTGCGGGTCGGAGCCCACTCCCGGTGCGCTGCCACCATTTTCGTGTGGATCTTCAAGTGCTCGCAGATGGCCGCAACCAGCGCCACATAGGCGTCGAGCTGTCTTTGCGGCCAAGGGTCTTTCCCCGTGTTCTCCGCCTCGATACCTAGTACGTCGCAATTGGAGGCCAGACTCTGCCAGCCGCCGGATCCAGCATGATTGGCCGTGCCAGCAGCCACTACGTAGACCTTGCCGCTTCGACCAAGGCCGTAATGCGCCAGCGGCCCAGGCAGATTCTTCCTTCCCGAGATGAGCAGGTTGAGGCTTGGCATATCCCCTTTGGCGGGGCCGGCAGTGTGGTGACAAACCACGCCCTTTGGTTTCATCTCACAATACGTGCGCCCCCTGTCTTTCCATCGATCGCACTCTTCGACTTCTAGTCCGGCGTCGCGAGCGACGTCAGGCAACCACAACAATCTCGGCATGGTCTTCTCCTTCACGACATGCCTCGTCCGACAACTAGTCAGAACGTTCGAATGAGCGTTACCGCCCCTAGGGTGATCAAGGACCGCCAAGTACCCACCGTCCAGCGCAGGTCAGGGTGTGTCCTGTCACCGACGCTTGTCGGTCAGTTTGTTTCGCCCCCTATCTGCAGAACGGCTGAAACCTAGCGATTTGCTCGGCCGGCGTTGAGACACTCCATCCAATCCGCGGCTATGCCGCCCAAGCGATGTCGGACTTTCGGCAGCCAAGGGGTGTTGCGGACGCCTCCGTCGTCAATCTGCCGGGATTCTCGGGGCTGGCGGGATACTTGTTACCGATCGGCCAAACCTCGACGAGGGGGCGCGCTCATGATCGCATCTCTCCGGCTCTCGGGTTGATGCCAGGCCAGCAGGAGAGCGGTCCTCTTGTTTCCTTCGGTGAACCCTTGGGCTCTGGTGACCCTGAATGCGATTGCACCTGCTGCGGCTATGGGATCGTCGAAGTCGTCGATGGACTGAATGGCAGCTTCAACACGATCGAGTTCGTCAGGTTCATCGAACCACTCATCGTCACTCCTAACTCGCTCGTTGATCTCGATTGCGAGTCGAAGCCCCGGCCTTTTCAATGATCTCGGAGGTACTGAAGGAGTTCTCGATACTCTTCCAGACGCGCGTCGAGCCAGGCGAGGTCGGCCTGAGAGGGCTCAACGTCGGTTGCTACGTCTCTGGCCTCAGACATGGGATAGAGGTTACCGGCTGGGGACGACAGAACCCATGGGCTGGTGTTTGACGTGAGGACTGGGTCCCCCCTGTTCCGGTTCACCTCAACCATGCGGAATTCGTTGATCTACCCGCACCTGTTTCGTTCTCGCGTCCGGCTACTCGATGTGCTCTGCGTTGGCCGACGCTGCCGACATACCGGAGTCAGTGGTGATCACGGTGGCGTCTACTTGACCCGCCAGTTCGATATAGAGGGCATCAACGAGGCGGACATTGTGCCGGCGCGCCCATGCGCCCTCGAGGAGCGGGGCGAGGAGATGGCGATGGAAGGGAGCCTGCGCTGTGAGCGCTACTCGCGTTTCAACCTCGGCTTCACTGAGTTCGCCTCCGCGATGCAGACGGCCGAGGGCAGAGAGGACCTCGGCGTCGAAGTGGGCCGGCACGAAAATCTCGTTGTCGGCGATCCGTTCGGCTACCCGTGCCGCCAAGGGAGAATCGACTAGATAGTCGACCATCGCCGACGCGTCGATGACCAGCTTCTCAGCCACCCTCGAGCTCGTCCTTGGCCGAATTCACGGCGGCGATCACTTTGGCGTGGCTGATTCCAGGGGAGTCGAGTTCCGAGACCTGCTGTTGCCATCGGGTGAGTGTCTGCGCGGCGAGTGCTGAGCGAATTGCTTCCTGGGTGAGGCTCGAGATGTTCAGCTCGGCCTTCTTCGCCTCCTCTGCCAGGTCGTCCGGCAGATAGACGTTGACACGTGACATGCGCATAGTATACACACTTCGTCGTTGTCACTCGATTTGGTCCGTCTGGTTCGTTCGGCCCGCGAAGGTCACTTTCGCGGCTGATTCAGATAAGGCTCGCCGCGCGAATGGCCCTTGCCGTGTCGATGGCCTCCGCGACCTCGGCCTTGCCGAAGGTCCGTGATCCGTACTCGGATCGGTTGCGGTTGCGTCTGAGCCGATCGAAGCGGTTGAGGGCTGGTTCGTCGACCTGAATGGCGATCGACTCGGCGTATTGCGCGAGAGCCTGGTGGGATCCCGGGCGACTGAGAACTCTGTGTCCTGACATGAGGAGAGCAGCTGCGACGGATTTCCTGGCGGCGTCGTATGCGAGTAGGTATGCCCCTGATCGGTCGAGCTCGGCGATCTTGGTGGCGGCCTCGAGGTGCTGGCCTGCGTCGTCCAGCCATCCGGTCGCAATAGCTTCGTCAGGCTCGACCTTCTCGATCAGTCCTCTCTTCCGCAGATCGTCGAGGGTGCTCATCGGAGATCGATCCGCGGGCCCGACCTGACGGCCCTCTCGAACGCGCCGTCGGCTTCTGCCCATTCGGCGGGGGAGCGGACCGTGACATTGACCGGTCGTCCGACCTCGGCCTCGACGGCGGAGACCGCGTCGTAGACTTCGCCTACGTCAGGTTCTCCGATGACGAGCACGTCGATGTCGGCAGGGGATCTCTCAGCTGGATCGGCCCAGGAGCCATAGATGAAAGCCCTCTCGATCCCGTCCACATCGGCCAAGGCCGAGCGAAGTAGTGGCTCGGGTCCGAGCGTCTTCAGGAGCAGGCCCCGCAGCTCCATATAGACCGGAGAAGACGGGTCGGCTTCGATCAGTCGGCTTCGGCCGGCCGTGGTGGATCGGACCAGACCGGCGGACTCGAGTCGCTCCACTTCTTTGTGGGCTCCGCCCATGGAGGTGCTGGCACGGCTGGCTAGCTCGCTGAGCGAGATTGGCCGGTCGGCAAAGACGAACAGCTCTCCGAGCAACCTTTCCTGTGCGGGAGATCGGAACAGCGGAAGCCGTGTATCTACTTTCACAATCTATGAACCTATCTTCACGCAGAGTGAAAGTCAAGAGAAGGCTCCGTCGGCGTTCGAGAGCCCACCCTGTCTCGCAGCATGCGTACCACCGCACCTGTTTCGTTCTCGCTCGTTTGACGCGAGTCGGCAAAGGCCCAGGTCAGCGAGCGTTTCACCTGGTTCAGAATCAGGTTGTGTGACGAGGTACCAGCCGAAGGATGTTCCAAATTGATCAGGGTTGTGAACCGCTCCCCTGATAAAGTGTCGGAGTATGTCAGGACAAGCCCGCATGTGGACCGATTCGCTTGGGCCCACCTACGAGTACACCCCGCATACTCCGGAGTTGCTTGCTGGGACTGACTTCGAGTTTTCCTCGGAGGTGACCTTGGCCCTTGCTGAGGCGTCCAGGGCCTTGGGTTCGGTGCCACGATTCGCGTTGGCCGGGATCGCAACGGTCATATACAGGTCGGAGTCGAGCGCATCATCGTTGATCGAAGGTGTAGGTCCAGGTCCGCGGCGGAGCCTCGAGGCCATATCAACGATTCTGGACGGATAACAACTGTCCTGTTTGTCAAGGCCGTGGTGTGAGCGCGTGGGGAGGGACGTCTTCGGGGAGCCGTTTTTGGGTGGTCTGTTCGGGTCGCCGGCCGGGGGGGTGCCGGGTGTGGGGAGTTGCCTTCGACGCTCGTTGACGTATGGCGTGCTCAATCGGGGTTGGCGCTGACAACCACGTCCGCGTTCGGTGTGGGCGGCCGGACCCGGTGTCTTGTTATCGGCGAG
>DATLEZ010000092.1:0-7097 GCA_035525055.1 Acidimicrobiia bacterium
AGGCAGACCACCTCGTCGCACACGGCCCGGATTCGCCGGATCGCCTCCCTGGTTGCGACCGGGACCGCCACCGTTACCTTCATTGCTCCCCGGCTGGCGACGACCTGGCAGGCGGCCCGCACGGTGGCGCCGGTAGCGATCCCATCGTCCACTATCACCGCTGACCGCCCTTCCAGCGGGACCGCGGACCGCCATTGCCGGTACTGAGCGATCCGGGCGTCTAGGACGGCGCGCTCCCTTCGTTCGACCTCCTGCATCTGACGATCATCGATCCGGGCCGCCGAGACGACCGATGCTTCGATGACCTTGACGCCGCCTTCACCGATCGCCCCCATTGCCAATTCGGGTTGAGAGGGCACACCAAGTTTGCGGACGATGATGACGTCGAGCGGCGCCTCAAGAGCTTCCGCCACCGGATCGGCGACGACCACCCCTCCCCGGGGAAGCCCCAGGATCACCGGCGAGCTTGCCTGGAGTTCCCCCAGGCGCTCCGCCAGGAGACTTCCGGCATGAAATCGGTTTTGGAAGAACACTGTGAGTGGTGCCTAGCTCGGGTGTGGGCAGTGAGTTGACGGTCTCTGAGGCTATCGTCTGGGACTGACACCCGGCGCTTTTCCTTGGCGTCCAGCCGATACACCAATCACTCTCGTTAGGAACCCCGGTAGCGAAATGGCCAGGATCTTGGTCGCCGATGACGCCGCAACTGTTCGGATGCTGGTCTCTCGACATCTCCGGGCGGCCGGGCATGAAGTGATCGAGGCTGAAGACGGCGCCGCCGCCTATGAGGCTGGCATGAAGGGCGACATCGACCTGGCTCTACTGGACCAGCTGATGCCGGCGATGCTGGGTACAGAGGTAATCGCCAAGTGGAGGGAGGCCGGGGTGGAGTTCCCGGTGCTGGTCCTGACAGCGGTAGACGACGACGACACGGTTGTGAGGTCTTTCGAGCTCGGGGCTGCCGACTACGTCCGTAAACCCTTCAACATGTCGGAGCTGACAGCCCGGGTGAACGGTCGACTCCCCGCCAAGTAGGCCTCCATCCTTGGGCTCGTTGGGGAAATTGCTCGCCCAGACGGGCTCAAAATGGCCTTCATCACCACCGGAAACGCTCAGATAGGGGTCAATCAGGCCCGCGCGGCAGCCGATTCACACAAGGTGAGCGGGACCCTGCCGTGGGTGACGGTTGTTCTCGCCGCGTCCACCGTGATAGCGGCTCTTTCCTTGCTGTCCATCAAGATGGCCCATCGGATCATCCTGAACAGCCGGGGCGTCCGAACCGCGCACTATGTGGCAGCCGTTGCCGAGATGATCGGACGGCGCTACATCCCGACCGAGGTTCCGAAGGGCTGGCGGACGGACCCCGTCTTCCACGACATTCTGATCGACTATCGAAGACTCGTGGAAGGGGAGGATGGCCGCTTCATCGACCGCATGGTCGAGGAGTTCGGCATTGTCGACGCCCTGATTCCTCGAATGCGCTGGATCTTTCCGCAGCGCTCACGACTGCAGGCGGTCTCGACCCTCGTGGAACTGGCAGATCGTTCCGCAGCTCCGTTCCTTCGTTCCCTCCTGGATGATCGCAACGACTATGTCCGGACCCACGCCGCCCATGGCTTGGGCCGGATTCACGACCTGACCGCGGTCCCGCTGATTCTCGATCTCTCGACCCGCGTTCGTCCGTGGGAAGCCGCCCGGCTCACGGATTCCCTGGTCGCGTTCGGTGTCGATGCCGTTCCTCTCATCGCCGAGTGGGCTTCGGACGAAATGGAAGGTCCCCGGCCCTCTCTGGAGGCGGTGACTCAGTCCGCCCGCGTGCTCGGTTTCATCGGTGACAATGCGGCTGAACCCTTGCTGCTTCGACTTCTGTCCAGCCCCGCCCTCGAATGGCGGGTCGCGGCAGCTTCGGCGCTCGGTCGGGTGGGAACCGATGAAGCTCGGACTGCCCTGCTCACCGCCCTCGCCGACAATGCCTGGGAAGTGAGGGCCCGAGCCGTCAGAGCCCTGGTAGCTCTGGCGGACGAGACCGTTGGGCCGGCAGTGGTAGCACTTCTCTCCGACACCGAGTGGTGGGTGAGACAGAACGCCGCCGAAACCCTGGGGGAGATCCCGGGCGGGGTGGCGCACCTCCTTAAGGCGCTGGATTCGCCCGACAAGTTCGCTGCCGACTCGGCGTTGAACCAGTTGGCGGAGATGCGAAAGCTTCCGCCCGGACGACTCCCCATCCTGGTACGAGAACAGGCCCATGAAGCGCCCATAGTCATTCCGGCACTGGTCGAGACGGGCTTGTCTTCGTGAGGACGGCGATCAACGTGATCTCGATTGCGGTCCTTTGCTACTTCGTCGCGATGCAGCTCCACATGCTGGCCCTGGCGATCCTGTCGGCCCGGGCGCTCTACAAGCAGCGCATGTTCGAGCGGTTCGGGCGGGTCCAGGACATGCTCGGATCAGACCTCAGCCCTCCCGTCTCAATCGTCGTGCCCGCCTACAACGAGAGCGCGGGCATCGTCGAGTCCATCCGCTCGATTGCCATGGTCACATACCCCAAGTTTGAGATCGTCGTCGTCAACGACGGCTCCAAGGACGACACTCTCGACAAGATGATCGAGCACTTCAAGATGCTGGCAGTACCGATGCCGTTCCGGCCCAGCATCAAGACGGCCGATGTTCGCCAGGTTTATCACGCCAAGTTGCCGGTGTCGATCACCCTGGTCGACAAGGCCAATGGAGGGCGGGCCGACGCTGTCAACGCCGGCATCAACGTCGCTCGGTATCCTTATGTGATGCTGACCGACGCCGACGTGCTGATCGACGGCGACGCGTTGGTGAACTCGATGCGATATGTGGCCGAGGATCGGACCCGGACGGTGGGGGTCGGTGGCAACGTCCGCCCGCTCAACGGTTGCACGATCAGGCACGGTCACATCGTCGACGCCCAGCTGCCGGGCGGCTGGTTGGAACGGATTCAGATACTCGAGTACATCCGTTCGTTTGTTGGAGCACGACCGGGATGGTCATCCATCAACTCCCTCATTTTTCTTTCCGGTGCATTCGGGGTTTATCTGAAGCAAGCAGTTGTGGACGTGGGAGGACTCACCTCCGGGCATCTGGGTGAGGACTTGGACCTCAGCATGAGGATCCATCGACACTACCGGAGGCTGAAGAGGCCGTACCGAATGGTTTATGCCCCTTCGGCGGTCGCCTGGACCGAAGTGCCATCGACCCGAAAGGTGTTGCGGAGGCAGCGAATCCGATGGCATCGCGGCCTCTTGAGGGCGATGTGGGATTTCCGCTCCTCGCTCTTCAATCCCCGCCACGGAACTGTGGGGATGCTGGGTTGGCCGGCGATGTTCCTTTTCGAGTTCTTGGCTCCGATCATCGAGTTCGTCGGCTACCTGGTGGTGCCGGTGTCCTTTCTCTTCGGGAGCATCAACCCTTATCCGGCGCTGTTGCTCTTGATGATCGCTTTCCTGGCCGGCGCCTTCACTTCGTTGATGGCGCTCTTCCTCGACGAGCGATTCGGGTACTTCAACAAACCACTGGAAGCTCTGACACTGCTGAGCCTTGTGTTCCTGGAGAACATGGGACTGCGCCAGCAGACTGTGTGGTGGCGGATCCGGGCGATTTTCGGCGGCATCAGCACTAAGCAGTGGGGAGACATGCAGCGCAAAGGAGTCGCCAACCTCGGCGGCAGACCCGCACCCCCAATCAAACCCGTCCAACCCGAAACCTAAAGGTTGTAAGCCGTCGCCCAAGTCGATCTATTGGGCGGCGTACAACCTCAGGTTCGCGGTTTTCGGGGCTACCCGAGTGGCAGAACCCGGGGTTTGGCTTACCATTCAGATCTCCACGTTCACCCTTTGGAAACGCACGCCCCCCGAAAGGATCCAGCGGTTCATGTCACGTACCGGAAGCAAGAAGACCGTCGACACCAGGCTTGCCGAGGCTGATGAGCGTCGGCTGGCTGCGGCCCGATCCATGCGCAACCGGCGGTTGATGATCGGCGCCGGTGTGTCAGTCCTCCTGGTTGGCGCGATTGTCTTCTTCGCCACTCGACCGCCACCGGTTGCACTGGCCAGCGTGGAGACCTTCCCTGATCAGGGCCAGCTTCACCTCGCCTCAACCGACCCGGTTCCTGTGTACAACTCTGAGCCCCCGACGAGCGGTTCCCACGCAGCGTCGTCGGCTGCCTGTGGGATTTATCGAGCGGCTCCTCCGGACATGAACCTGATCCACGATCTCGAACACGGCGTGATCGTCGTGTACTACAACCCCGAGACGGCGTCGGCCGCTCGCGAGGATCTCGAGAACTTCGCCCGGGACGCCGGGACCCATGTAATCGTCACCCCGCGCGACGGCATGGAGAACCAGATCACCCTCACCGCCTGGACCCATCTCCTTCGTTTGGACAGCTACGACCGCTCGGCGATCGACGCCTTCTACGGCGAGTACGCCCAGAGGGGCCCTGAAGTCGGCGTGCAGTGCCCGTTCCAGGTCGACCAGTCGGAGGGTTAGCCGACTCGTCGTAGTCCTAACTCCCGGTTTTGGCGCGGAGTTCTGCTCCCCTGGAGGCGATCCTCCGCGCCAAAACGGAGGATTTGAGGGTCAGGGGGCGATAGTGGTTTCGGTCCCGGGGTCGGCTTCGCCGACGGGTATTTCAATCTTGACATCGCTCGGATCCCCGGCGCCGCTCTGGTTGAACACAACCACCGCGGCCACGATTGTGATCACAAGCACCACGACGGCGATCAACACTCCTCGATTGCCACCGCCGTCGCTCGAGACGACCACTCGAGGCTGGTTGTCGCCGCTCACGAAACCTCCAATGTCCGACCTGAGCAGCTACCTAGTCTGCTTCGGTGCCAACTTACCAAAGCCACCGATGAACCAGGATCCAGCGAACTCAGGCTGGTTCTACTGCCTCGACCACAAGACCGTCGAACCGGAGGAGGGGTGCAGGGCAGAGGTCCGCCTCGGACCATATCCGACCCGGGAGGAAGCCGCTCGGGCTCTCGAGAAGGTTGACGAGCGCAACGAAGTGTGGGACAACGACCCTGCCTGGAACGATGAGAGAGAAGAGTGACCAGGCTCAGGGACCTCGGCATCTCGATCGGTCGGCTGCCGACTGGGCAGTTCAACGCGATAACCGACGTCGACGGAATCCTGGTCGGACACGCCAGCGTCGTCGAAGATTCGCCGACCACAGTGAGGACAGGGGTGACAATGATCCTGCCTCGCAACAACGAAATCTGGACCAACTATGCCTTCTGCGGATGGCACTCGTTTAACGGCAATGGCGAGATGACAGGGATTCCCTGGATCGAAGAGTCGGGGATGCTTGGCTCGCCGGTTGGTATCACCAACACCCATCAGGTGGGCCTCGTCCGCGACGCCCTGGTTCGTTATGGGGTGGAAGCCGGGGTTGTGGATGGATTCCACCTGCCGGTGGTGGCGGAGACCTATGACGGTTGGCTGTCCGACATCGACTCGTTTCGACTGACTGAGTCCGATGTTCGGGCAGCCATCGCCGGCGCCGCGAGCGGTCCGGTGGCAGAGGGGAATGTTGGCGGCGGTACCGGCATGATCTGCCACGAGTTCAAGGGAGGCATCGGAACCTCGTCGCGGGTGGTGGATCTGGCGATGCATACGTACACCGTTGGAGTCCTTGTTCAGGCCAACTACGGGTCTCGTCACGACCTTCGGATCGACGGTGTTCCGGTCGGCCGAGCGATCTCCTACGACAAGGTGCCGGCGCCCTGGCCGACCCACGAGCGTGACGGTTCGATCATCGTGGTCGTCGCCACTGATGCTCCACTGCTCTCGGATCAATGCCGGAGGCTCGCCCGCCGGGCCACGGTCGGACTGGCTCGAGCCGGCGGGACCGGTCACAACGGCTCCGGGGACATCTTCTTGTCGTTTGCGACGGGCAACAATCTGCCAGCGGACCAGGCGGCTCCCTACGAGTTGCGCATGGTTCCCCATGAGATGCTCAACGACCTTTTCGTGGCTGTCGCCGATGCCACTGAGGAGGCGATCCTCAATGCTCTCTGCGCGGCCGAGACGATGACCGGATTCAAGAGAAGGACTGCCTACGCCCTCCCTCTGGATCTAATGGTCGAGACCGTTCGTCGCCAGCGAAGCTAGGGCTGCAGCCGCGCCGGCGAAAGGGCGTCGACTTCCACACCAAATTCCAGAAGTCGCGGTGGCGGCTCGCCGTCGTTGATCAGGGCCGCAGCCAGCTCCCCGGCGGCCGGCGCGGTTTGGATTCCAGTCCCGCCCTGGCCAGCCAGCCAGAAGAATGGCGGCACAACCGGTTCGAAGCCGATCACCATCGCTCTATCCCTGACGAATGATCGCAAGCCTGTCCATGACGACCGCACGACCCGGATGTCGAGCGTGGTGTGAGTGTTGATCCGATCGATGGCGAGGGCAATGTCGAGTTGCTCGGGGCGGGCGTCGCACGGATCGGTCGGGTTTTCCTCCGCCAGCGAACACAGGAGCTGGGTCCCGTCGGGTCGAAAGTAGAACTCGTTGTCGGCGTTGCTGACGAGCGGCCACTCGGCCCAGGCTGCGTTGCCCGGCACAGTGAAAGCAGTTCGTCGCAGCGGTTGCAGACCGATCGTCATGGCTCCCGCCAGCGCTCCGATCTGATCGCACCACGACCCGGCCGCGTTGACGATTACATCCGCCTCGAGCTCACGGCCTTCGGTTCCGACGCTCCAACGACCTCCTGTGTGTTCGAGCACCGAGACGGGAAAAGACGTGACGATGGTTGCTCCTGCCGCCCGCAGTCCTCGAACGAACCCCTGGTGAATCGCGGCCACGTCCATGTCCAGAGCCTCCGGCTCCCAGACCCCACCCCCCACCATCTCCGGTCGCAGGACAGAAACCAGGGCGACTACCTCTTCCGGCTCGAGCCAGCGAGCCGATCCGCCGGCCCGGGTTCCCTCTTCGAGAAGCACACTGAGCGAAGCGCCCTGATCGGGCCTGCCAACCCAGAGCGCCCCCCGTTTCGCCAACAACGGGTGATCCACCAAGCTCGAGGGTGGACTGTCGAAGAAACTCCGGCTGGCCCTGGTCAGCGGTCGATTGGGCTCGGC
>DATLEZ010000093.1:0-20476 GCA_035525055.1 Acidimicrobiia bacterium
CGACGGGCCCGGCAGGACCAGTGAGGCCCGAATCGACCGGTGGCAGGCCCGGGATGTGCTCATGCACTTCATCTACTTTCACGAAGCAACCGCCTGGGGTATCCAGTCGGTTGGGGTAGGCGGACCAGTCTGGACTGTCCCGGCGGACTGGGACACCATCAACGAGATCTGCAGGATCCTTCACGAAGGTGAGACCCTCGACGAGCTGATGGTTCAGGTTCGCCAGGCCCACGCTCGCCTTCATCGGGCCGTCACCAACTCCCCCGACCTCGACCGCTCATGTCTCCAACGACCGAATGGGACACTCATGACAGCCAATGAGCGCATCGATGCAATCGCAGATCACTGGCGAGAACACCTGGCTGAGCTGGAACCGGCCTAGACGTTAGGAATTTCACAAGCCTCCAAAGGAGGGCGCCGTTTCACAGCCTCCAAGAGGGGTACTAAGTGGTGGAACCTAGCAAGGAGCATGCGATGGCAGACCATGTGGCAACCGCAGAGATCCAGATCGATGCCCGGTTGGGTCGAGTGTGGGATGCACTCGTCGATCCGAAGCTGATAAAGAAGTACATGTTCGGCACCGAGGTTGTCACTGATTGGCAGCGAGGCAGCCCGATCGTGTGGAAAGGTGTGTACGAAGGCAAGTCGTACGAAGACAAGGGCGGGATCCTCGCGATCGAGCCCGAGCGGCTCTTGCGGGTCACCCACTTCAGCCCATTGAGCGGCAAAGAGGATGTTCCCGCCAACTACCACACGCTGACCTACGAACTCGAGAAGAACGGGGACAAAACCCGCGTCGCTCTGAGCCAGGACAACAACGCCAGCGAGGAAGAAGCCGAGCACTCGAGATCCAATTGGGAGAAGTTGCTGAGCGGCCTCAAGGAAGTCGTCGAGAGCTCCTAAGCGGACCCAGTTTCGCCGCGTCGCTTGCGTTGGCGGCCTCGACGCGCTGATGGTCCAGATCCGCCAGGCCCACGCCCGTCTGCTGAGAGCGATTGCCAACTCCCCCGACGTCGCCCGCCAATATCTTCAGCGTCCCAATGGAACGCTCGTGACAGCCAATGAGTGCACTCATGCAATCGCAGGTCATTGGCAAGAACACCCGGCTGACCTCGAGCCGTCGGGGTAGGGGTAGCGATCCACTCGACATCGGCATGTCACGCAGCAGAGCTCAGCGAAGGAGGATCCTTTTTCATCGGGACGGGGATGGATTCCTTGCTGCCCAACTCATCACGCCCACTTGGGTCAGTTTGAAGGTGGAGTAGGTCAGGTTTCGTCGACTCTACGACCCTGCCGGCCGCGTCGATTCAGGCCCAGATTGGGCGGCACCGATTGTGCTCTCGCGAATCATCAACTCGGCTTCGAGGGGGATGGCGACAGGCGGGGTGGCACCGCCCTGGAACTCAGCCCACAGCCTCCGCACGGCTTGTCTCCCCATTTCGGCGAGTGGCTGCCCGACCGAGGTTAGCGATGGTGCAAACCAGGCGGCTTCTTCGATGTCGTCGAAGCCAGTGACAGCCACGTCCTCGGGAATGCCCAGTCGTCTGCCTCGCAGAGAGTGCATGGCCCCAAGCGCCATCCGGTCGTTGGCGGCGACGACGGCATCGAGATCCGGGATGCGGTCGAGAAGGGCGCTCATAGCGGCGGCTCCGCTCTGCGGAGACCAATCGCCCTCCTCGCACAAAGCCGGGTCGGCCTCGAGATGGTGCCTGGCTAATCCGCGCTCCCATCCCTCTCGGCGGTCGTGCGCCTCGTGCCAGTTGGCGGGCCCGGAGATATGGCCAATGCGGGATCTGCCAATCGATACCAGATGGTCAACGACGTCCTCCACGGCAGCGACGTTGTCGACCAGCACACTCGAGAATCGGTCCGATACGCCAGCCTTGACAAACACCACCGGTTCGCGATGGACGGGAAGCACCGCTTTGATTCGGTCCACGGCCTGCCCGATCGCAGGTCCCGACATGATGATGCCGTCGACGTGGCGCTCGACCAAGGCCGAAATGGCAGGACGCGGATCATCGAGGCTATCGCCTTCGGGCAGTTCGGCGATTAGCACCGTAAGGCCGAGACTGGCTGACTCATCGATGATGCCGCGCAAAGTGAGGACGGTGCCCGTGTATCCCATCCCGGCGAGTAGCACGCCGATCGCGTTGCTGCGCCTGGCCACGAGGGTTCGAGCGACGGCACTCGGCCTGTAACCCAACGTGGCAATGACGTCTTCGACTCGCTCCCGCGTGTCGGAGGCCACATCCGGGCGGTTGTTGATGACGCGCGACACGGTCTGTGTTGACACACCACTCTGCACAGCCACGTCTTTGATCGTGACCCTGTGGCCCGACTCGAGCATTGCTTCGCTCCTCTTCAGATCGACTTAGGGATGAACCGGCTTCCAAGATTACTGGTGCCCTTACGTTCCGTTATCGTTACCGGGAACGTTAACAATCGCGAGCGGAGAGGCAAGGTTCATCTCGCCTCGATCGAGATCGTGGCGGAAAGCGTAGGGGCCTGACGCGGACCACAGGCAGCGGTTCTCGTCGCCACCCGGGCGCAACGGAACTCAGTGGACAGGATATTTCGAACTTGTTAGCGTTCCCGTTAACGATAACAATCCCCCCGGGTTGTTATCACTTTGACCCCGAAGACACGCGTTGAACGACCACACAAAGGAGATGCCAACACCGACTCAGACACGCAGAACACAGAGCCGTGTACGACAACCGCACCGGATGAGAGACGAATAGACGGGTGCGACGGATCCACAGCATCACATCTGAACGAAACGAAACCCCCGAACAGTGAGGAGGAGCCATGACATCACTGAAGAACCGGAACTGGAAGTTCTTCATTTTGCTGGTCGTGCTCGCATTGGCCGCTGGCGCTTGCGGCGGTGACAGTGCGGACCCGACCACCGGAGGCGGCGACACCGCTACCACCCAATCGGACGGAGAGCTCATCACGGTTGGCTTCGCCCAGACCGGCTCCGAGTCGGGCTGGCGCTCGGCCAACACCGAGTCGATGCAAGCGGCCTTCTCGGAGGAGAATGGCTTCGAGCTGGTCTTCAATGCCGCCGACAACGACCCGGCCGCACAGATTGCCGCGGTTCGTAGCTTCATCAACCAGGGAGTGGACGCGATCGTCATCGCACCGATCGTTGAGGACGGCTGGGACGACGTGCTGCAGGAGGCCCTGGACGCCGGGATTCCGGTAATTCTCGAGGACCGCACCGTGACGTCTTCCGACGACCTGTACGCCACCTGGGTTGGCCTTGACTTCCGCCGGGAGGGTGTCTACGCCGGTGAGTGGGCGGCTGCTCAGTTCGGCGACACTCCGACCAGGATGGTGGTGCTCGAAGGCACGACCGGTTCGGCTCCAGCCAACGACCGCGCCGAAGGCTTCGATGAGGCAATCGCCGGGACCGCAATCGAAAAGATCGCATCGCAGACCGGTGACTTCACGCGTGACGGTGGCAAGACGGTCATGGAGGGCTTTCTCCAGGCCTACGGTGTTGATGGGATCGACCTGGTCTACGCCCACAACGATGACATGGCTCTGGGTGCCATCGAGGCGATCGAGGCGGCTGGCGCAATTCCGGGCCAGGACATCATGATCGTCTCGATCGACGCTGTCCGTGACGGCCTCCAAGCTCTCATCGACGGCAAGATCAACTACGTCGTCGAGTGCAATCCACTTCTTGGTGAGCTCGCCGCGGGCCTCGTGAAGGACGTGCTCGCCGGCACCGAGGTCGACAAGGCCTACTTCGTCGATGACGAGGTATTCACGAAGGAAAAGGCCGAGGAGGTCTTCGCCGATCGCCTCTACTGACCTGCACGGGTTCATTCCCAGGAGTTAGGTTGCGTGTCTGACCGGGGCCCGGTTCGTTGCCGGTGCCCCGGTCGGGCACTTCAACACAGATCGAGAGTTAGCCTGTGACGTTGTCCGCGGTCACCACTAATCGTCCGATCGTCGAGATGCGCGGGATCACTATCCGTTTTCCGGGTGTGCTCGCCCTCGACAATGTGGACTTCTTCCTCCGCCCCGGTGAGGTGCACGCGCTGATGGGCGAGAATGGCGCAGGAAAGTCAACTCTCATCAAGGCCCTGACCGGTGTTTATCCGGTCGACAGCGGGTCGATTGATGTGATCGGCAGCAGCCATGTGTTCCGCAGTACCTCCGATGCGGAGGCTGCAGGCATCTCAACCGTGTACCAGGAGATCAACCTGTGCGCGAACCTCTCCGCGGGCGAGAACGTCATGTTGGGTCACGAACCTCGCAAGGGTGGTCGGATCGACTGGAAGGCCGTGCACAGAATGGCGGCCGAACACCTCGAAGGCCTGGGGATATCGATTGACACGCGGTCGATGCTCTCTAACCACTCGATCGCCGTTCAACAGCTCGTCGCGATCAGCCGCGCGATGGTGCTGGACGCCAAGGTCCTCATTCTTGACGAGCCGACGTCCAGCCTCGATCGTGGCGAAGTCGAGCAGCTCTTTACGGTGATCCGCGATCTACGAGACAAGGGCGCGGCCATCCTGTTTGTGAGTCACTTCCTTGACCAGGTCTACGAGATCTCCGACCGCATAACGGTTCTCCGCAACGGCAAGCTGGTAGGCGAGTACCTCGTCAAGGATCTGCCGCGCCACGAGCTCGTGACCAGGATGATCGGTCACGAGCTTGATGATCTCAAGGCGATCTCCTCGACCGCGGAGCGCGTGATCGACCGCACTGAAACGCCGATTCTCAAGGTGACCGACCTCGGTAGGCGCGGCGTGCTCGAGCCGGCAGATCTCGCCGTGTACGACGGTGAGATCGTGGGAATAGCCGGTCTCCTGGGCTCCGGGCGCACTGAGTTGGTCCGGCTGCTCTACGGTGCTGACCGAGCCGACTCGGGCCACATCGAGGTTGGCGGCACGTCGGTGAAGCTGACTTCACCTCGGCACGCAATCGACCACCGCATCGCGTTCTCGTCCGAGGACCGGCGTGCGGAGGGCATCCTGTCCGACCTCACCGTCGCCGAGAACATCGTGCTCGGCATCCAGGCCCGCAAGGGGTTCCGGAAGATCCGCCGGGCGAAGCAGGAGTCGGTCGTATCCGAATATCTGGCGGCGCTCGACGTGCGACCGGCCGACCCCAACCTGATCGCTGGCAACCTGTCGGGAGGTAACCAGCAAAAGGTGCTCATCGCGCGATGGCTCGCCACGGCGCCCGAGCTACTGATCCTGGACGAGCCGACGCGAGGCATCGATGTCGGCACCAAAGCCGACCTTCAACGCAAGGTCGCAGAGTTGTCGGAAAAGGGCTTGTCCGTGATCTTCATCTCGTCGGAGCTCGAGGAGGTATTGCGACTTGCCCAGCGGGTTGTCGTCATGAGAGACCGCAAATGCATCGGTGAGCTCGATTCGCGACGGGTCAAGCTGGACGGGCTGATCGACTTCATAGCCAATGCGGGCAAGGTGAGCGCTTCGTGAGGAGCGTGATGAAGCATCGGCTGTTCTGGCCGGTTGTCGCGTTGGTTTCCCTCATCGTGATCAACAGCCTCGCTCGTCCTCGGTTCGCCAGTGTCGTCGTTCAGGACGGCCGCCTCTACGGAGCCTTGATCGACATCCTGCGCAACAGTGCTCCGCTCATGCTGGTGTCGTTGGGCATGACGATCGTCATTGCCACGCGTGGCATCGATCTGTCAGTCGGAGCGGTCATGGCCGTCTCAGGCGCGGTGGCGCTCACGATCATCGACGACTCGACCGCTGCGAACAGCCTGAGCACGGTCATGGTGGCCGTGGCGGTCGCGGTCCTGGCCTCGCTGTTCCTCGGCGCGTGGAACGGATTCCTCGTCTCCGCACTCGGCATTCAACCGATCATCGCGACGCTTGTACTCATGCTCGCTGGCCGCGGTGTGGCTCTCCTCATCACAGGCGGCTTCATCACGACCGTGAACAGTACGCCGTTCGAGTTCATCGCCAGTGGCTACGTCTTGCTGCTGCCGGTCGCTTTTTTCATCTCGGTCGCCGCAATCGCGGCCGTGGCGCTGATCGAGCGACGTACTGCACTCGGCGTCCTTACGGAGGCCGTTGGCATCAACCCAGAGGCGAGCCGTCTAGCGGGCGTGCGGGCGCGAGGGATCATCTGGAGCGCCTACGCCGCCAGCGCCGTGCTATCGGGCATCGCAGGCATCATCTACGCCTCGAATATCAGGGCGGCCGACGCCAACGCGGCGGGTCAGTTCATTGAGCTGTATGCGATCCTGGCGGTGGTGCTGGGTGGCACATCGCTCATGGGCGGGAAGTTCAGTATCGCGGGGACGGTCGTGGGCGTGTTGATCATCCAGACGCTCGAGTCAACGATTCTCTTCCTCGGGGTGCCTTCGGCGCAGAGCCCGGTGTTCTTCGCCTTCGTTGTCATGGTCGTCGTGGTCATCCAGTCGCCGCGCTTGCATCGTGTCATACGGAACCTCTTCCATGTCGTGCGCTCTCGCCGGGCGCCCGATTCCACCCGTGACGTGGAGGCGGCAAGATGACAACTCTCGAGAGTGTCGGCTCGACACGTCGGAGCGTCAGGGAGTACTCCCACACGTTTTTGAGCCGGCATGCGTCGGTTCTCCCGACGTTCGCGGCGATGGCGATCCTGGTCCTGCTCTTCATCGGCGCGGAGATCTTCCTCCGAGGAGACTTCATCTCCCCAAGAAATATCTCCGCGCTGCTTCTGGACAACGCATTCTTGCTGATCCTGGCCGTCGGTATGACATTCGTCATCGTCACCGCTGGCATCGACTTGTCCGTGGGTTCTGTAATGGCCTTTACCGGTATCTGGCTGGCGAAACTACTCGAAGCCGGCACATCCCCTGCGATCGCCATACTGGCGGCCCTAGTAGGGGGCGCACTGGTTGGCCTGCTCATCGGAACATTGGTCCAGTTCTTCGACGTGCAGCCGTTCATCGCGTCGCTAGCGGGCCTGTTCCTCGCCCGCGGTCTGGCTTTCGTAGTGAGTCTTTCGTCGATCAAGGTCGAGACCGCGGCGGTGTTGTGGCTGCAGTCGACACGCTTCCGGTTCGGCGATTGGTACCTGACACCCACCGGCATCATCGCGCTGCTGGTGGTGTTCGCCGGAGCCTACGTGATGCAGTACACACGCTTCGGGCGGACGACATACGCGGTCGGTGGTAACAGGCAGGCAGCTCTGATGGGCCTCAAGGTGGCACGCACAACGGTGGCCGTCTACGTGATATCGGGCGTGTGTGGCGGTCTCGCCGGCCTGGTACTGACCGCATATTCAGGCGCCGGCTATCCCCGCAACGGCGTCGGCACGGAGCTCGACGTCATCGCTGCCGTTGTCATTGGCGGAACCCTATTGACGGGAGGTCGCGGCCATGTACTGGGCTCATTGGTTGGTGTGTTCGTCTACGGCACCATCAAAACCATCATCTCCTTCATGGGCGCCGAGCAGTCGTGGACCCAGATTGTCATCGGCGCTCTGCTCCTGCTGTTCATTGGGGTCCAGCGTGTGATCGTCGCCCGATCGGATCGACGAAGCTAGCTAGGAATCGAATCCGGAGTCCGAAATGCCTCGACGGCGACATCCGGAAAGCGGTTGAGGTTCGACCAGTCCGTGGCGGACGGCTCCGGACCACGACCACTTGGACCCCCCAACTGGGTCTGAGGTTGATCCTTCAACGCCACCTGGCGTCAAACGGCTGTCCCTCCTTGACGTACCGCTGTTATGGGGAGTTCGCCGGAGACAACCCTCCGACAACCGCGATCACTTAATCATGGTTTACGTCTCCATCGCTTCGGGTACAACGTGATTCGTTACGCGCACACAAGGAGAAGAGACATGGGACTGATTGTTTGGCTGATTATCGGATTGATTGCCGGGTTCGTGGCTCGGGCCGTCGTACCTGGTCGTGATTCACTGGGCGTTCTCGGAACCATCGTTCTGGGCCTGGTCGGGTCGCTGATCGGTGGCTTCCTTGGCAACCTCTTCGTCGAGGGAAGCCTGGACATCGAAGCGGCAGGAATCATCGGTTCGATAATCGGTGCGATCGTCGCCTTGCTCGTCTATCGCAGCATGGGCAGCCGATCAACCGTCTGACTTCCTCAAACCCTGACCAAACCGGCTCCGGAATCCGAAGCCGGTTTGCTATCTGATGGACACCTCATAGGCGAGGATCGCCGCCGCGGCGGCCGCATTCAGGCTCTCGGTAGGACCCGCCATCGGAATCGTGACCCGAACATCGGCCTCGGCCACCACCTCCTCAGGCAGACCGTGGGCCTCGCTTCCTATCAGCAGAGCGAGGCGCCCCGCAGGCAAGGACCTCGGGGAAGATCCTCCACCCAATACTGTCGCCACCTTGATGGCCTGGAGCGACCCGAGGTCGTCGATGGCGCCCACTCCGGTCTGAAAGTGGCCACCGGCCGCCGATCTCAGGACCTTGGGTGACCAGGGGTCGACCGAACCAGCCATCACGCCGACGTCTAGGCCGAAGGCGGCGGCGGTCCGGATCATGGTGCCGAGGTTTCCGGGGTCGGAGATCTGCCAAGCCACCAGGACGCTCCTCCCCGGATCAAGCGAGCGCTCCGGAATTTGCATCACTGCCACTGGGCTTTGAGGAGTCTGGGTCGAAGACAAGCGGCGCAACGCCTCCTCCCCCACCACAACCAGCTCAACCTCCGCCGCCCGCGCCCAGCGAGCCGAATCGGAGTCGTCCGACAGAGCAAAGATCTCGACGAGGGGAGCTCCGGCCTTCACCGCCTCCTCGACTAAGTGAGGACCCTCGAGCAAAGTCAAACGGCGGCTGCGTCGTTCCTCAGCGCGATGAAGCCGGGCTGCCTCGGCAACGCGACGGTTGCGGTGGGACAGTCCCGGCTCCATGGTCGATCCAAATGCTCGGTTACTTGGTCTTGGCTACCTCGACTAGTTGGGCGAACGACTGAGGATCGCTGACTGCCATCTCCGCCAGCATCTTTCGATCGATCTCGATCTCGGCGGCCTTGAGACCGGCCATGAAGGTGCTGTAGCTCATCCCGTTCTGGCGGGCGGCGGCGTTGATGCGGGCAATCCACAGTCGGCGGAACTGTCCCTTGCGGTCACGACGGTCCTTGTAGGCGTCCTGCATCGCGTGCATGACCTGCTCGTTGGCAGTCCGAAAGCGACGGCTCCGGGCACCCTTGTAGCCCTTGGCGCGATCGAGGACCTTCTTATGGGCCTTCCTGGCCTGTACTCCGCGTTTTACACGTGCCATAGAAGGTCCCTCACATTCCCAGAAGTTTCTTGGCGACCTTGGCGTCACCCGGCTCGAGCTCTACATCGCCCGACCGACGGCGGAAAGTATCGCTGCCCTTGGCGAGCTTGTAGTGGCCCTTGCCGGATTGCCTGCGCAAGAGGCGACCAGTTCCGGTCACTTTGATCCGTTTCTTGGCCCCGCTGTGGGTCTTCATCTTTGGCATCTATTACTCCTCGCCAGGTTCATCGTTTGTTGTGTCTTCAGTTGCCGGTTCCTCGATGACCGATTCCTCAATGATTGGGGCATCGATAACGTCCTCGATAACTGAGACGGGCTGTTCTTCGTCACTGGCTGGAATAGAGGCTTCGCTACTGTCGGGGGCGGACTCGATCTTGCGCTTGCGCCTGCTCGGCGCGATGACCATCGTCATCAGTCTCCCCTCTTGCTGAGGGTTCTGCTCGACGATCCCGTTCTCACCCACACCCGCTGCGAGTCGGTCGAGGAGCCGCCGCCCGAATTCGGGCCGCTCCTGTTCCCGTCCCCGGAATCGAACGGTGACCTTGACCTTGTCGCCTTCGTCCAGGAAGTCCAAAGCCTTCCTGAGGTTGATCTCAAAGTCATGGTCCTCGATGCGAGGAGCCATCCGCAATTCTTTGATGACTGTTCGTTTCTGGTGCTTGCGAGCTTCGCGCTCACGTATGGATTGCTCATACTTGAACTTGCCGTAGTCCATCAAACGGCACACAGGTGGTTTGGCATCGGGAGCCACTTCCACCAGATCGAGCCCGAGCTGATCGGCCAGCCACAGGGCCTCCGACAGCTTCTTGACACCGATCTGGGACCCGTCCGGCGCCACCAGGCGCACTTCGGGTGCCCGTATGTATCCGTTTATGCGCAGTTCAGCGATGCTTCTACCTCCTGTTACAGCTACAAAAAACAGCAGGCGGTACCTGCTGCTCACAGAGAATGGACTGACCTACCAGGTAGGGTTTGCCCCTTCTGGCCGGCGTTTCGCCCTGTGGACCCGGGCTCGCCTGAGGCGGCCGGGTGGGAAGCAGCATGCCTCCGCTTGTGTTGGTTGTGGGTATCCAGTGTAACGCCCTGTTCCGGGGCCAGGAACGGCCGTTGTTGTCATGAATCGATCGGGATCATGAGTTGGTCGGGATCATGAGGGCGGCGGCTACTGCCGCGGCCGCTGCTTCTGCGCCTTTGTTGCCGGGGCCCGGCTCGGAACGGTCAAGGGCCTGTTCCAGGGTGTGAGCCGCCAGGACAGCGTTGGTGACTGGCTTGACGGCATCGAGAGCCACCCGGGTGAGTCCGGAAGCTGACTCATTGACGATGATTTCGTAGTGATCGGTCTCACCTTTGATCACCGCCCCGATCGCCACCACCGCATCGGCCTGGCGAGCGAGATGGGCTGCCGCGACCGGTAGCTCCCAGGCACCGGCAACCCTGAGGATCAAGACCCGTCCCACTCCGGAAGCTTCGAGCGCCTTGATCGCTCCATCCAGAAGCCGATCGGTTATTGCCTGGTTGAAGGTGGCGACGGCTACGCCGATCGTGAGATCGGCAGGATTGCGACCGGGCTCCAAGTCCTCAACGATCACGAGTGCGGCTCGGCCTGTTCGGGCAGTGGGGCTGTTTCCCCATCGTATAGGTGGCCGAGCTTCGTGGCCTTGGTCTGGAGGTAACGCTCGTTCTCTGGGTTGGAAGGGATCGAGAGCGGGATCCGTTCCAGAATCGAGAGTCCGTATCCCTCGATGCCGGCTCGCTTGGTTGGATTGTTGGTCAGGAGCCGCATCGAACGCACGCCGAGGTCGTAGAGGATCTGGGCTCCGACGCCGTAGTCGCGGGCGTCAACGGGAAGACCGAGGTCCTGATTGGCTTCCACCGTGTCCCGGTCCAGGTCCTGAAGGTTGTAGGCCTCGAGCTTCTTCAGCAGTCCGATCCCGCGACCTTCGTGCCCGCGGATATAGAGGAACACGCCGCGGCCCTCCTCGGCGATGCGAGCCATGGCTTGCTCCCGCTGGGCTCCGCAATCACATCTCCGGCTGTCGAAGACATCACCGGTCAGGCACTCGGAATGCACCCGGACCAGGACCTCTTCACCGTCCCCGAGTTCGCCCATCACGAGGGCGAGGTGTTGACGGTCGTCGACCAGCGACAGGTATCCAACGGCCTTGAACTCACCAAACGGGGTGGGCAACCTTGCCTCGACGGCCCTGGCGACCAGTCGCTCATTCTGGCGCCGGTAGGCGATCAGGTCGGCGATGCTGCCGATAAGGAGGGTGTGCTCTTTGGCAAAGCGCTCGAGTTCGGGCAGTCGGGAGACCGTGCCGTCATCGTTCATGATCTCGGCCAGGACTCCCGCAGGGTAGAGGCCGGCCAAATTCGAGAGATCGACGGCGGCCTCGGTATGCCCGGCCCGTTTCAGTACCCCACCCGGTTCGTAGCGGAGCGGATACACGTGCCCGGGGCGGGCCAAATCCTCAACCTTGGTGTCGGGATCGATCAGGACCTGAATAGTGCGGGTGCGGTCGGCTGCCGAAATACCGGTGGTGGTGCCCTGGCGGGCATCGACACTCACGGTGAAGGCGGTGTGCCGAACGTCGGTGCTGTGCAGAACCATCATCGGCAGCTCCAGTTCATCCAACCGCTGGCCCGTCATGGGAACGGTGAGGATGCCGCTCGAGTGGCGGATCATGAAGCCGATTTTGGCCGGTGTGACTTGATCGGCGGCGATGATCAGATCGCCCTCGTTCTCCCGGTCGGCGTCATCGACGACGATGACCATTTCGCCGCGGGCAATCGCCGCGACCAACTCTTCAATCGGTGCAAAACTCATGGTTGGCGCTCCAACAGCCTCTCGATGTATTTGGCCAGGACATCAAACTCGAGGTTGACCCTATCGCCGGGTCTACGAAATCCCAGGGTTGTCACAGATATGGTGTGCGGGATCAGAGCGACCTCGAAACTATCGGGGTCGACCGAGGTTACGGTCAGGCTGACTCCGTCCACCGTGATCGACCCCTTCTCGACCACGTAACGGAGCCCGTCGGGAGGCGCGGCAATCCTGATTAGGCGGCCTTCTCCTTCTACGACGACGGTCGTGACCTCACCTGTGGCGTCGACGTGACCCTGGACGATATGGCCGTCGAATCTGCCATCGGCTCGCATGGGGCGCTCAAGGTTGACCCGGTCGCCCTCCCGGACCGACCCCAGATTGGATCGGCGAAGGGTCTCAGCAACCACGTCTGCTGTGACACCGCCCTGTCCAGCCTCGACGGCCGTCAAACAGACGCCGTTGACGGCAATGGAGTCTCCGACTTCGAGGCCGATCGCCAGATCGCCCGCGTCGAAGACCAGTCGCCGCCCACCGTCGAGGTCGGTGATACGCCTGACTGTGCCGAGTGACTCAACGATTCCGGTGAACATGAGCTAGCGGTCGTGGCTCGCTTGCGGCCGACCCTGGGCTAGGACCCATTCAACTCTGAGGTCTGGGCCCAATTTCATGACGTCGACAATATCGACTTCGACTGAGTCGTCGAGCGTGTTCCAGGTCCCATCAAAGAGCCCTAACCCTCTGCCTCCGGCGATTCTTCCGGCCAGGTAGAACACCCCCCGATCCACCAGCCCCTGGTTCCACAAGCTCGCCGCCAAACCGGCACCACCCTCCACCAGGATGTCGAGATAGCCCTCGTCTCCAATGGCTCGTAGCGCTTCGTCGAGCACAGGCCGTCCGTCCGCCCCCGGGGAAACTTGAATTACTCCGGCGTTGTCGCCCAATTTTCGGGCGGCGACCAGGAGCGGTTGGCGTTGGTGGATCTTGCTCGCGCGTGGAAGGTCCCGTGCCCCGATCAGAACGATGGGGCGGGGTTGGGGGCCGGCGTAGTCGGCTATCCGGACGTTGAGTTGGGGGTCATCGGAGATCACCGTTCCGGCCCCGACCATCACGGCATCGAACTGTGATCGAAGGCGTTGGCCGTCGTCGCGGGCAGCCTCCCCGGTCATCCATTGCGAGGAGCGATCGGACGCTGCCAGTTGGCCGTCAAGAGTGAGGGCAGCCTTCAGAGTTACCCGGGACCGCCCGGTCCGGCGATGGTGAAAATAGGCGGGGTCGAGCGCCTCGGCCTCAGCTGCCAGCACGCCTTCCTCGACCGTGATTCCGTGGCGCCGCAACGAGGCGATGCCTTCGCCGGCCACACGGGCATCGGGATCAACCGCACCGACCACGACCCGCGCTACGCCCGCCGCGACCAGCACATCGACACAGGGAGGGGTCCGGCCCTGGAAGGTGCAGGGTTCGAGAGTCACTATCACGGTCCCGCCTCGTGAGGCTGCCCCAGCCCCGTCAAGGGCCACGGCTTCAGCGTGGGGGTGTCCGGGACCGACGTGTGAACCCTGGCCAATCACTTCTCCATCCGGGTCCAGGACGATTGCCCCGACCCGGGGATTGGGGTGGGTGCGGTGGGCCGCTGCCAGTTCGAACGCCCGGCGCATATGGGCGGTGTCGTCCTGACGACTCAAGCAGTCACCTAGTTGGTGCGACGGTCGATCTCGAAGGACGAGCCGGTCCGCTTCTTGGCGAACTCTTTCATCTCCACCGCAATCGCCGAAGCTTCCCACTGGGACGCGATCGGGCGATGGACATTGGTGACAACGCCAAGGGAGATGGACACCATTGGGAAGGCGTACCTCTCGCCGCGTCGATCAATGACTTCGATGTAGCCGCGGAGAGCATCGGCGGTGTCGTAGTAGTCGAGAATTCCATCGTCGAAGCGGTCGATGACACGCTTGCAATACTCCTCGGCGCGCTCGGCCGTCACCAGAGCAACGAAGTCGTCTCCACCGATGTGGCCAACGAAGGCATCCATCTCGCCGATCTCGTCGGTGGCGGCGCCCAGGCAGCGGGCACAGAACCGGATCACCTCGTCGCCTCTCATAAATCCGTAGTGATCGTTGAAGGCTTTGAAGTTGTCGAGGTCGCAGTGGACGAGGGCAAATGGAGCACCGGTCCCGATCCGGGTCTCGATCTCCTGGCCGATCCGGAAGTTGCCCGGCAACCCGGTCAGAGGGGAGAGGTCACGGGCAGCCTGGGTGCGACGCAAGACAGCCTTGACCCGGGCCACCAGTTCGCTGATGTCGAAGGGCTTGGTGATGTAGTCGTCGGCTCCCAGTTCCAGGCCTCGAACCCGATCCTCGGGGAGTCCGCGGGCGGTGAGGAGGATGACCGAGGTGTTGCCGGTGGTGCCGTGGGCCCGGATCCGGCGGAGGGCGGTCAGTCCGTCCATCCTGGGCATCATGATGTCGAGCAAGATCAATTGGGGCGGATCGACCATGGCTTTATCGACGGCTTCCCGTCCGTCCTCGGCAGTGTCGACGTCGTAGCCCTCGAGCTCGAGGTTGATCTTGACCACCTGGAGGATGTCAGGGTCGTCGTCGACCACCAGAATCCGCTCACTCATTCCTGTATCCAAATCTTGCCCTCAATCATCCGCCGCAAGTCGCGGATAGCTTCGACCGGGTCAGGCGCACCGAAAACCGATGTGCCTGCCACAAAAACCGTGGCCCCGGCGTTCTTCGCTGAAATGATGTTGTCTGACGATAAGCCGCCATCGATCTCGATATCGGCGTCTAGGTCGTTGGACTCAATCCAATTCCGCGCCTCCTCGATCTTTGGCAGGACTTCGGGCATGAAGGATTGAGCGCCAAAACCAGGGTTTACCGACATCACGAGCAGCATATTGACGCTTTCCATGAACGGTGCCACGGCCGAAAATGGGGTCGGAGGGGAGAGAACAAGGCCAAATCCGAGGTCATTGGCGGCCGCAGCCTTGATTGCCTGGGTCGGATCCGGGATCGCTTCGATGTGCATGGTGACCATGTCGACCCCGGCCGCTGCCAGCTCCGGCAGGAAGGCGTCGGGGTTGGTTGTCATTAGGTGACAATCAAAAGGCAGCTTGGTGTGACGCCGCAAAGAGGCGATCACGGGCAGGCCGAAACTGATGTTCGGAACGAAGTGCCCGTCCATGACGTCGAGGTGGAGGAGGTCCGCCTCGGCTTCGATCGCTCCCACTTCCTGGGCAAGGTGGCCGAAGTCTGCAGCCAGCAAGGAAGGTGCAATCCGATAGCTGGCCATCGCCGCGAGTGTACCGGCCGCCTATTCGGGCTCGATGACAGGTAGTGGGTCAGGTTGAGCTTGGTCGTTGAATGTTCCTATGCAGCCAAGATCAGCGAGGGGGGATTCGCCCGTCATCGAACCCCGTAATTTGGCGGCCCCTCGTGATTTGGCGGGTGGCTCCCGCTGAATACGTAATTCGGTCTGAGAGTCCCGGGAAGCGGGAGTGTCGGGCCAGGTTTCGTCTCCGGGAGCGGTGCGCCAAATTTGTCGACGAGGCCAGCTGAATCCGGTTCCTTTCGCTGATGGATTGGACAAACCTCAAGCCTTGGAAGGTTGCACCAGAGCCTTCGCTCAACTTGACCCACTACTCGATGACAGCGATGAACATCCCGTCTGTGCCAGTTAGGTGCGGCGCCAGCAAGAGGCCGCCTTCCCAGATTCGACCCGGCAAACCCTCAGGTGGAACCGAGCCGAACCCGCTCACAACCTCAACCGTTTCAGCGGGTACCACGGTGCAGACCGAGTAGACCAGTCGACCACCCGGTTTCACGAGTCCGAGGGCGGCCGCCAGCATCCTCTTCTGGAGGTCAGCGAGTTCCTCGACCCGGCTGCGACTGGCCCGGTGCCGGATCTCGGGCCGACGACGAAGCGTCCCGAAGCCTGAACAGGGAGCATCGAGCAATACCCGGTCGAATGTCGCCGGCTTGAAAGGCGGCGAAATGGCATCACCGACCATCCAAAAGGCCTCGGGGGCCCGGCGGCTAGCTCTCAGAACGCGCTTGAGGCTGCTGTCGAACGCAACGACCTGACCACCGCCAAATCCCGAGGTTGCTGTCTGGTCGATCAGATGCATGGTCTTTCCACCGGGAGCCGCTGCCAGGTCCGCCACGAGTTCCCCGGGGCGGACCCTGACGGCATGGCCGACTGCCACCGACGACGGGTCCTGGAGGGGATGCACGCCGAGGCGGCCGGCCTCGATGACAAAAGCATCGGGCACGCCAGGAACCAGGCTTCCGTCAGGAATCGGGGTTCCCGGCCGGTGCCGCACCGACACCGGGGCGTCAGACAGCGAGGCTTCCGCGAACGCCGCCGTCTCGGCCTCGCCCCAAGCTCGGTCGAGGTCCTCGACCAGCCAGGCCGGCAGCCCGAGTTCCAGGGACCGGGCCTCGACTCCGGTTCCCAGCGACGGTTCTCCCTTCGCCAATCGCCTGAGCAACGCATTGGCGAATCCGGCGGCCCGGCCGCTGATCGACCTGACGACTTCTACCCCGGTATCGACTGCCACGGCAGTCGGCGCGCGCCCGAACCAGAGCTCAAACGTGGCGACTCTGAGAGCGTCGAGTACGGCCGGCTCGATCTTCGACAGATCGCGGGAGGCGGCTGCACTGATCCCGCGATCGATTCGCTGCAGTCGACGGATGGTTCCAAAGGTCAGTGCCTCGGCTTGCTTGCGATCGATATCGCTGAGTGCGCGGGTCACCGGTGCCAGGGCTTGCTGGGTCCAGGCGCCCTCTCGCACCACCCGGCCGACCACCCCGGCGGCAGCCGACCGTGGAACAATTCCAACTTTCAAGAGCCGACTTCGTTGGGTCGGGTGTGAAGGCCACGCAGCCAGGCCGCAGCATCCATCGGACGCTTGCCCGGTGGCTGCACGGCGAGGAGTTCCAGAGCTCCCTGGCCTGTCCCGACCAGAACCCGCTCGTCGAGGGCCGCAAGCTCTCCCACGGCGAGGTCTCGCTCGATTCTGCGACCCGCCAGGACCCGCAGAACCGCTCCTCCGACCATCAGCCGAGCTCCGGGGCTCGGGCCCAAGGCCCGGATGCGCCGGGCCAACACCTCGGCGGGAAAAGAAGGGTCGAGCAAGAGGTCGGATTTGGTCAGCTTGGGGGCATGAGTCACTCCCATACCGGGCTGAGGAGTCGCCGACATCGCGCCGGCGACCCATCCCGGCAGGACGTCTACCAACAGCTGCGCTCCCAGAGCTGCCAGCCTCGTTGTCAACTCTCCCCCCGTCTCATCGCGCCCGATTGCCAGAGTCCGCCCTGCGACAACAGGCCCGGTGTCGAGTCCCTGGTCGAGCAGCATCAGAGACACCCCGGTTTCTTCGTCCCCGGCCAGCAACGCCGCAACCACGGGGTTGGCGCCGCGCCATCTCGGCAGGAGGGAGAAGTGAACATTGAGAAAGCCCCGGGTCGGAATTGCCAAAGCCTCGGGACGGATGAGGGTGCCATAGGCGGTGACAACACCCACATCGATCGGAACGATCCCTTCGAGGGCACCGGTCAATTCGGAAGCATTGGCGGGTTGCAAGACCGCAACCCCAAGCTTGGCAGCAGCCTCCTTGACGGGTGAAGGCACTGGACGGGCCGATCGTCCCCGGGGCTGGTCGGGCCGGGTGACCACCGCGACGACTTCGGCCGCGGTCGCAAGCGAGACCAGGGTTGGCACCGCCGCCGCGGGGGTTCCGAGGAACACTGCCCGAATCGGTGGCGGGCTCACTCGGTCTCGGCCAGACCCAGGACAGCGTTACGAAGTTCTTTCAAGGCCTGCTTGCGAGTCTTGTTGTCGAGTCGCTCGAGCAGAAGGATGCCGCGGAGGTGGTCGATCTCGTGTTGCAGGACACGTCCGATCAGTTCATCGCCCGCGTATTCAACCTCTTTCCCATCGAGGTCGAGACCCCTGGCCCTGGCAAAGCCGGGCCGTATGATCGGCCAGAAGTAACCAGGCACCGAGAGGCAGCCCTCGTCGTACTCGAACTCGCCCGACGTCTCGATGAGATCCGGATTGATCATGACCTGAGAGCCCTTGCCATCCTGGATGTCGAAGACGATCACCGCTCGCGGAACCCCGATCTGGGGGGCGGCCAACCCGACTCCCGGTGCGTCGTACATCGTCTCGATCATGTCGTCGACCAACCGGCGAACCCCGGCGTCGATGTCCTTCACAGGAGCAGCCGGCATCCGGAGGACAGGATCGCCAAACGAACGAATGGGGTAAATCAAGAGCGTTCTACGTTCTACGTTCTACGTGGTACGTGTTCATTGAGCGGGAGACAATAAGGGGATAGACGTGGACGGTACAACGCAGAAGACCGCGGCTCGACGCGGGATCGACGTACCACGTACCACGTACCACTTAGAGTTCTATTGGGTCTACGTCCACTCTTACGGCTACTCCGGCGTCTCGCCAGCGTTGGACCAGGGGGCGGAGCTGGTTGCGGACCTTGCCGAGATCGGTGCCCTGGATCAGCCAGCGAACTCCTCCGTTGCCCCGGGGAGCGGGTCCGAGCACCGTCGCCCCGGCGGCGGCATCTTTCACCCAGACTTCTGAGCCATCCGGAAGGTTCCCGCGTGCTTCGATGATCACCAACTCACCTGAAGGCGGAAATCCGAACCGGGCACGGACTTCACGCTCCGATTCGAGAAAGGGCAGCGGATCACCCTTCTTCAGCGCTACGAAGACCGGGTGGTCGGGCAGGCTGGTTTGCAATAGGCAGCGGGCCCCGCGCCCCTCGACCTTTCCGGCCAGTCTCGCAAGTACCCGCAATGCCTCCTCCGATGCCCGAAAGTGGGTCCCGAGGATGAGGCCGTCAGGATCGACGGCCACGGCCAGGTCGAGGCGGGGCTGAGCGGCCAGGTCGGCCTCGCTCCCGACCTGAATGGGGACGTCGGCCGGCGCCTGGCCTACACGGTCATCAAGGGTGCGTCTGAGTTCCTCCACGATCCGGCCAACCCCGGCCCCGAGCGGCACGAACCGGTCATGGCCGCAGTTGACGCACGGCCCCAATCCGGCCCTGCAACGGGGGCAGACCGGTGAGGTCTCAGGACGGGAACCACAGTTAGGGCATTGACGCAAGGTGCGGCAGCGTTCGCATCGGGCGGCCGGCGCGTATCCCCGGCGATGAGCGAACACGAACACGCGGCCTCCGCGGCCGGCCACCGCCTTGATCGCATTCATTGCGACCTGCCCGACCACTCCGGCTATCGGGGGCTCCGCCTGTCGGTCGACCACCTCTACCGGCGCCCACGCCCTCCGCCCGGAATGCACGACCGAGGCACCTCCGGCCAGGGTCTCCAAACTCGGAGTTGGTCCGACGAAGCAAAGGTGGTGCCCTCCGACAGCTGACCGGGTTCGCATCAGGTCCCGCACCGCGACGGTCGGCGTCTGTCGGTCCTTCATGGCGCGCCGTCCCTCCTCGACCACCACCACGACGGATAGGTCACCGATGAGCCATGAGCCGACCCGTGGGGTGCCGACGATCAACTTGGGTCCACTCTGGACAACCGCCCAGGCCGCGGTGGTCTCGGAATCGCTGGCGTCGGGTGTGACGACGACAAGGTGGGCTCCCGCCCACGGACGGATAGCACCGGCGAAGAGGGCGACCTCGTCGCCGGTGCCGGCGATGACAAGGACACTGCGCCCCGCCTTCAGAGAGGGGCTTGCCAGCACCTGCAGCCAATCCATGTCCCACCAGCGTGCGATGTAGGCAACCGGTGGCTGACGCTTGGCACCCGCGGCCGCGGCCGCCCAGGCGGCGAGAGGGTGTTGGCCGGACCGGGAGGACGCTGCTGGCCGAACCTGAGGGTCGGGCCCGACGTTCGCCTTCTCCGCGAGATTGGCCTTCTTCGCGAGATTGGCCTTCTTCGCGAGATTGGGAGGTGCACTTCGATCGAGCATCACTGATACCGGGGCTACGTAATGGTGGGCTGCCCAGGTCAGGCTCCTGAGCAACTCGCGGTCGAACGTCTTCGGTTCCATCGAAACCGCCGCGATGGGTCGAAGGCGTCCGGGTTCTTTCCGGCCGACTTCGACGACGTAGCCCCTGACCTTGCGACCACCGAGGGGGACCCGGACCATGGTCCCGACATCGACGATCGTTTCCTGCGACGGGGGGATCGAATACCAGAAGCCGTTGTCCACCGCGAAGGTCGGGACCGAAGGCACGACGCGGGCGGCGGCAACCGTGCCAGTCTGAATTGTGCCGCCCGATGGTGCGGGATCGGCGGGGTTCAGAGAGTTTCCGCGGCTTTGCGGAGCTCCGGGGCCACTGCGGTCGATTCCCACGGAAACTCGGGCCGGCCGAAGTGGCCGTAGGCAGCGGTGGGACGGTATATGGGACGCCGGAGGTCCAGCCGGTC